>CAXTVG010000033.1:0-13439 GCA_964247505.1 uncultured Acidobacteriaceae bacterium | reverse complement strand
CCGACCATGTATGTTCCAATCGCGCAGCACGGGGAGCGCGCTATGCAAATGCAAATCGTGGTCCGCACGGCGGCCAACCCTGCCGCGCTGGGCGAAACGCTGCGCCGCAAGCTTGGGCAAACGCACCCGGAGATCGCCGTGCAGGTTTCCACCATGCAGGAGGGCATCCGTGCCACCGAGCGCGCCGACGCCTTCCGCGCCACGCTGTTCGCCAGCTTCGCGGCGGTCAGTCTCCTGCTCGCGGCGGTCGGCATCTACGGCGTGACCTCGTACACCGTGGCCCAGCGCCGCTTTGAGTTCGGCATCCGCATAGCGCTCGGCGCAACCCGCGCGCAGCTGCTCACACTGGTCCTGCGCGGGGCGCTCACGACCACACTCCTGGGCATCGCGCTCGGGACCGCGCTTTCGCTCGCCACCGTGCGCGTGCTCAGCAGCATGACAGGCAAGCTGCCCGGCTTCGACGGCGCGGCTTTTCTGCTCGTCGCGTTTGCCGTGCTGCTGCTCTCGGTTGCCGCTGCGCTCGTGCCCGCGCGGCGCGCCGCTTCCATTGACCCCGTCATCGCCCTCAGATCGGAGTAAACCCATGCTCATCCTCTCCCACGATCTCCGCTATGCCATGCGCCAGCTGCGCCGCTCGCCCATGTTCGCCCTCACCGCCGTGCTCACGCTCGGCCTCGGCCTGGGCGGGGCTGCAACCATGTACCGCGTCGTCCACGACGTGCTGCTCGCGCCGCTTCCGTACCGCGCGCCGGGGCAGCTGGTCGGGGTGGGTTTCACGTACCCGAGCGAAAAAGCAAATGGGGAGCAGACCGGCGCGACAGCTGACTTCCTCGTTGGGCACAGCCGAAGTTTTTTCTCCCTCGGCGTTGCGGACGATGGTATTTCCGGCGTCAATCTATCCTTTGCACACGGCGCGCCCGCGCAGGTTGAGGCCCGGCGTGTGTCGCGCGGTTACCTCCCCACCCTGGGTGCCGCTCCCGTGCTCGGGCGCCCGTTCACCCGCGACGAAGACCTGCCGCACGGCTCCCGCGCGGTGCTGTTGAGCTACCCGCTTTGGCAGAGGAGCTTTCACGGCGATCGTTCCATTGTCGGCAGCGCCATCCGGCTCGACGGGGAGCCGTACACCGTTGTCGGCATTATGCCCGCGTCGTTTCGCGACCCAAGCACCGACGAGCCCGCGCAGCTGTGGAAGCCGATGCAGCTCAGCCCGGAGGACCCCGGCTACGACGGCGATAACTATCAAATGATCGCGCGGCTGAAGCCGGGCGTCACAGCCGCTGCGGCACAGGCCGAGCTGGGCGCGCTCGACGAGCCCTTTTACCGCAGCTTTCCCCACTACCGCTCATGGACGAGCGACGTCGCCAGCCATCGCCAACTGCATGAGTACCGCGCGTGGCCGCTTGCCACTGTTCTTACCAGCAATGTGCGCGCAAGCCTTCTGACCATGTCGGCGGCGGTCGGAGCCGTGCTGCTGATTGCCTGCCTGAATCTCGCCGGCGTGATGATGACGCGCGGAGCCGAGCGCTCGCGCGAACTGGCCGTCAGGCAGGCGCTTGGAGCCTCGCGCGCCAACCTTCTGCGCCTCCATGCGAGCGAAGGTTTGCTGCTGGCACTCGTCGGGGCGGCTCTTGCCATTCTGCTCGCCGACGCGGTCACCCCGGCCTTGCTTACCGCCTCTCCGCTGCCCCTGCCCGTGCTGGGCAGCGCGAGCGGCTGGCAAACGGCGGCGTTTGTCCTCGCTGCCGCGCTTGCCGCGTGTGGGCTGTTCGCAGTCCTGCCCGCCCTGCACACTCTCGGCCGCCCCGCGACCGCAGTTTTGCCGGGCCGCGCCGACGCGGGCGTAAACCGGTCGCAGGCGCGCGTGGGCCGCTGGCTGCTGGTGGGCCAGGTTGGGCTCGCCACGGTGCTGCTCTCGGCGGCGGGACTGTTCCTGGGCGTTTTTCTTAAGCTGCAAGCCACCTCGCCCGGTTTTGCACCGCAGCGGCTCACCGCCGCGCAGGTCACCCTCAAGGGACCTGCCTACGCCACGACCCAAGCCAAAACGCGCTTCGTCGAGCGCGTGCTCGCCGGGCTCGACCACGCGCCCGGAGTAAGCCGGGCAGCGGCGATCGACGGGCTGCCGCTCGACCGCGGGCTGAACATCGGCATGATGCCGAGCGACAGGCCTGCCTTGCGGCAGACCGCTGAGCTGCGCCCCGCAACCCCCAGCTACTTCCAAACACTCGGGCTCCAGCTGCTCGCCGGGCGATTGCTCCAGGAAAGTGATCGCGCGGGCGCTCCGCCGGTTGCCGTCATCAGTGAGGCTGCCGCGAAGAAGTGGTGGCCGGGCCGCTCGCCCATCGGCGCGCGCGTCAGCTTTGCCGGGAAAGACCCAACGCCGCCCATGGAGATCGTGGGTGTGGTCTCGGACACGCACACCAACTCACTGGCGGAGCCGAACCGCATTCTGATCTATGCGCCCTACGGCCAGCTTCCGGACGAGACGACAAAGATGATCAACGGCTGGATTGCAACCAGCTTCGTCGTGCGCACCTCAGGCGACGTGCCCGTGGCGCGCCTGCTTGCGGGAGTCATCCGCGCAGCCGACCCGGCGATCCCGGTCGCGAAGACCGCCACCCTGCAGGCGGTGATCGACAAGACCACCGCCGCGCCCCGGTTTTTTTCGTGGCTCGCGACTGGCTTCGCGGCATTCGCGCTGCTGCTGACGGTGATCGGCCTGTTCGGGCTGCTCAGCTACCAGGTCGCCCAGCGGCGGCGCGAGTTCGGGCTGCGGCTCGCCGTCGGCGCCACACGCGAACGCATCCTCATCTCCGTCGTCCGGCGCGGGCTCACGCTTACCGCCGCGGGCCTCGCGCTCGGGCTCGGGGTAAGCCTGCTCGTCCCGCGCCTGGTCGGGAGCGTACTCGCGGACGTGCTCTATACCGGCGACACGCCCGTGACAAGCCTGCTCGGGAGCTCATGCCTCGCCGCGCTTCTGGCCGCCGCGAGCCTGCTCCTGGCCGCGCTCGCCGCCTCCAGCCTACCCGCCTGGCGCGCCTCCCGCGTCGACCCCATGGAAGCCCTCAGATCGGAGTAATCATGCTTGATGTGGGCCGGATGGTAGAAAGCCTGTCACCGGCGACGGAACAGCCCGGCAATGGAGGCGATCCTGGCCGGGTCTAGCTCCGGCTTCAACCGAGGCCGCTTTTGCGGTCCCTACAAAAACGTCCGCCAAATAGGGAGCCGGTGAGATGTGCAGGAGCGGTGCGGATTCGGCTTCAAACTGCCTCGAATGCCCGGAAACAGGAGAGAAGACCGCTGCTCGGCAAAAGCGAGGGAACCATTCAGAAGGAGCAAAAGTAAGATGGTCGGGGAGAGAGGATTTGAACCTCCGACCCCCTAGTCCCGAACCCCACGGGTGATTAACCTAAGTGCTTGACCTGGCGCTGCTTAGCCCGTGCAAGACCATCTTTGTCCTCCTCTTTCATACCGAATCTCTTTTTCCAAAAGCTTACGATGTCCGGGGGAGAAGTTGCAGGTTCGATTCGACTCAAAACAGGTGCGGGACGAAGCGATCCGTGTTGCGGATGACAGGCGTGCGGGCTTCGCGCACACCCAGCCCGCACGGCTCGCCGTCTACGAGCCACGTGCCCAGCACTGCCCAGTTCCCGTCGGCCTCGATCACAGGGCCAAGCGCCTGGTGGAGCCAGGGTCCGTCCGCGAAATCGCCGCCGGTCGCCATGCTTGTATCCCCGTCGACGAGGCTGATGTTTGCGCCCTCTCGTCCGAACAGGGGCTTGCACACGTAGCGCCTCATGTGGCGCGGGCCGTCGAGGTAGGCAGGCAGCAGCAGTTCGTGCTCCGGATACAGCTCCCACAGGACCGCCAGCAGCGCTTTGTTCGACCAAAGCATCTTCCAGACCGGCTCGATCCACTGTGTGCGCCCGCGCTGCGGCCTTTGCCCCTCTGCGAGCGACGCGAGCGCATGCGGACCGAAAGGTTCCCGGAGCAGGGCTTCCCAGGGGTAAAGCTTAAAGAGCGTTTCGATCAGCTGCTCGCCGCGATCGACAAAACAGGCTTTCCGGGAGTCCCAGCCGATTTCTCCCATGCGAATCGAAAAGGTGCGCAGGCCTGCTTCGCCCGCCGTATCGCGAAGGTAGGCTACCGTGAGCGCGTCCTCGTCCGCGCCGTTATGCGCGAAGTACACCGGCTGCGCGAGATAGTCCCGCAAGTCCCGCCATTTTGCGACCAGTTTCTCGTGGAGTGAGTTCCACTGATCCCGGTCCGGAAAGCGATTCTCGAGCCAGCGCCACTGGACCACCGCCGCTTCCACAAGCGAGGTCGGAGTATCGGCGTTGTACTCAAGCATTTTTATCTGCTCGCCGTCGTAGGCCAGGTCCATGCGCCCGTAGAGCGCCGGGGGCTCCTCGGCCCACGTCTTGCGAATCGCGGGGATTGCCGCATCGGGGATGTGCATTTTGCGGAAAAGGTTCCGCTCAAGGATGTGCTCACCCGCTTGCAAACACATTCGCTGAAGCTCCGCCGTGGCCGCTTCCAAGCGATCGATCTCGCTAGTCGTGAACTCCCAATAGGCCGACTCATCCCAATAGGGTCGGCCCTCGACCGAGTGGTACGTGAGGCCCTGCTCGGCGACGATGCCTTCCCAGTTGCGCCGAGGCTTCAGGGTATGCCGCCGCACTATTCGCCTCCTCCGTGACCGCCGCCGTCTCCGCCCTCGCCAAAGCCGCCGCGCGAGACGGAAGACGAGTCTTCCCCGCCGCGTACCGTGTCTCCGTAGCCTCGACCGCCGCGCCCGCCGTAAATGAAATGTCCACCAGTGTGGGCAGCGCTGTCGCAATAGGAATCAGGCATCTTGCGCCCGTTTCGGTCAACGCAGTCGCGGCGCTCCTCACAGCTTGACAGCCCTGCGGCTGTAGCAAGCAGGATGGCGCAAGCAGGAATGGACCCCGAACGTCGTTGCACCTTGCCTATCCTAACCAACGCGGGCGGTCTCCCTCGAAGTAAAAGAATGCACCATCCACGACGCTCGATGGGCAGCGGCTGAAAGGGGCGCTTCGGGATGCAGGTAAAGAGGCCGGAGCTTAAACCCGATAGCTCACCCCCATGGCCGCGAATAGGATGTTTCCAGAGTTGCTGCCCGGCTGCGCCAGAAGAGCTTGTGCCCGTGGCGTACACCTGTGCCTGAGACGACATACCCGGACATGCTGGACCATTTCAGCTTCTGGCCTGTCGCAAAAGTATTCCGTCAACTCTGTGACAGAGTCGTCCCATTGACCCTCGTCCTCTTCCTCGTCTGCCTCACCCTCCTTGCTGCCCTGATTTGCTATAGAGTCGGCAACGATGTCTGGCCAGAGCCTATAGAGCATTGCCGGAGGCTTATCCGCCTTTAGAAGGTACTTTGGTACCAAAATGCCAAGCGCTCGACCCTGATGGCAGGGTTGCGGCGTGGGGAACACCGGATATTCTGGCTTCGGGCTTTAAGGAGAGCAGACCGGACCATGGACGTATTTGAGCTTGACGGCAAGATTCTGGATGATTATCGGCGGTTTGCCCGGTCCTTTACTCAAATCCGTGCCGCCGATATTCGGGAAGGGATTGAAGAGGTCTACAGGAGCAATCACTTTTGGCCAGACCCGCTCATCTCGGTCAACCCCCACTTCGAAAAGGGATTGCGCGTTTCCGATCTAGTCAATGCGCACGTGCTCCACCCACATACAGCGCAGGTCTTTCAAATTGGCAGCAGCCCGATCCAGCTTTATCGGCACCAGGAGCAAGCTGTAGTGAAGGCCGGGCAACGAACGAGTTTTGCCGTTACCACGGGAACCGGCTCGGGCAAGTCTCTTTGCTTCTTCATACCCATCATCGACGCTGCTGTCCGCGCTCGCGTAAACGGCGAGCCGCAGCGCACGCGCGCTATCGTGGTGTACCCGATGAACGCCCTTGCGAACAGCCAGATGGAGGAGCTGAAAAAGTTTCTGAAGCAATCTGGCCTCCCGGAGAACCTGTGCCCCACGTTTGCGCGCTATACGGGGCAGGATGACGCGGCTGACAGGGAGGCGATTCGCAAGGGCAAGCCAGACATTCTGCTGACCAATTTCATGATGCTCGAGCTTTTGATGACGCGCCAAAGCGAGCTCGATCGCCAGGTGATCGCCAATGCAGAGGGTTTGGACTTCATCGTGCTTGATGAATTGCACACGTACCGCGGGCGGCAGGGCGCGGATGTCGCTATGTTGATGCGGCGTGTGCGCGACCGGCTTTGCCCGGATCGAACCCCGGTCTGTATTGGCACCTCCGCAACCATGGCGAGCGAGGAGCAAGGCGTCGACCCGGCTGAGGGCGTTGCACGAGTGGCTTCTCTGTTGTTCGGGGCCGACATTACGCCGGAAGCTGTCATTACAGAGAGCCTCGCGCGCGCTACCGATCCCCAGCAAAACGCCTCCAGTATTCTTACGCAGCTCCGTGGAGCGATCGAATCCGAACTGCCCGAAAAGCTTACCGACGAGCAGCTATCGCAGCACCCGCTTGCCATCTGGATCGAGCTCGCCATGGGGCTTGAGGATGGCCACCGGCTGAAACGCCGCAAACCCACCACGCTGGAGGCTTCAGCGAAGCGCCTGGCGGAGGAGACCGGCTGCGATCCGGATCGCTGCCGCAGCCAACTTCGCGGCTTGCTGACCCTGATGAGCCTTCCCGCTGAGAGTCGCGGGGGTATGGGCGACCGGGCCTTTCTGGCATTCAAGCTTCATCGTTTTCTGTCCGGCGCGCGCTCCATCTACACAACGCTGGAAGCCGGTAAGCGGACCGTAACTCTCGACGGACAGCGCTTTCTCCCGGGCGAGGAAAAGACTCGGCTCTATCCGACCTACTTTTGTCGTTCCTGCGGACAGGAGTTTCATCCCGTGATTCGCACGAATGGCTCCGCCGCAGGATTTTTGCCTCGGTCGATCGATGACGCTCCTGCGGCCAAGCCGGAGGAGGAGACAAGCAACGGGTACTTAATGCCCGCGGTTCTCGCAACCGAAAATGGTGAAGAAGCATTTGCGGGCGAGGCCGCCGATTATCCCGAAGAGTGGACCGAGCTGACGGCGAAGGGCGAGCTGCGTCTCCGGGCCAACCGCAGGCAGCAGCGTGCCGTTTCATACAGGCTGGGCATCGATGGCCGCGAAGCCGCTCAGGGAAGGTTGTTCTGGTTTCTTCCCGGCAAATTTCGTCTTTGCCTCAATTGTTTCGATCAGCCATCTCCAGGGAGTCGAGAAGTTAATAAGCTGGCTGGCCTTTCTGCGGAGGGCCGCAGTTCGGCCACTACGCTGCTGATCTCGAGCGCACTGCGACAGATGCGCTCGCCCGAGTCCCGCCTCCAAGAAGACAAGCAAAAGCTTCTGGCCTTCACAGATAATCGGCAGGATGCTGCGCTCCAGGCCGGGCACTTTAACGACACGCTGTTCGTCATGCTGCTGCGCGCTGCCATTCTTGCCGCGGTGCGCAGCGCGGGACCGGATGGGCTTGCCCCGGAAGATTTCGGACGGCGCGTCCGAGAGGTGCTGGGCTTCACGGCGCTCAATGCTGAACGGCGGAAGGATTGGCTCGCCGACCCCTCAGTGATAAGTGTGGGCATGCTGAGCAATGCGGAGAAGACGCTAGCCCGCGTGATCGCTTATCGGGTTTGGGACGACCAACGCCGCGGATGGCGCTTTACCAATCCAAATCTTGAAGACCTTGGGCTGATCCAGCCCAGCTTTGTTGGTGTCGAAGAGCTCGCAAGAGCTGAGGACGCCTTTAGCGGTGCGGACTCGGCTTTGCGCTCTGCATCCCCTGCCGAGCGCACGGAATCTTTGCTGCTGCTCTTAAATGCAATGCGCCAAGCGCTCGCCATTGCCACGGATGCGCTGAACAACGCCGAGATGGAAAGCTTGGCCGACGCTTCAAGCAGCACTTTGCGCGATCCGTGGCGGATCGCAAGGCGGGGTGAGCGTCAAGGGGCATGGCTGCTGCTCGACGTCCCGAGAAGAGCCGGACTGCATGCGCAAGACGAGCAGCGCATTCTTCGGGCGGGACACCAGAGCGCTCTTGGCCGTAAGCTTCGAAAGCAGTGGAGCCGAATTACCTCGGCAAAACTGTCGAGAGCGGCCTACGACACTACGTTAGAGCAGCTTTTAAGGATTGCGGAGAAGTACGGCTTGGTACGAAGAGTGGCGACCTTGTTTGGCAGGGAAGGCTGGCAGTTACAGCCTGCAGCCCTCCGCCTTGTAGCCGCAAGCGGGCGTCCAGATGGCAAGCGGGTGAACGACTACTTTGCTTCCGTTTGCGAAACACTGGCGTCCGAACTTGAGGCCGGGGGCTGCGGCCTTTTCGGAGCAGAAGGCCGTGAGCATACCGCGCAGGTGAAGCAGGAGCTGCGGCTTGCGCGTGAACGCCGCTTCCGCTGGAGCTCCGATGATCGGAACGATCTGGAAGCGAGCAAGGACGCTTTGGCGGTCAATGGCGAACCCTCAACCAGGCTTCCCGTCCTTATCTGCTCCCCTACGATGGAGCTCGGGGTCGACATCTCCGCTCTCAACGCCGTGTACCTGCGCAACGTGCCCCCCACACCCGCTAACTACGCGCAGCGCGCGGGCCGCGCGGGCCGCTCCGGCCAGGCCGCGCTTGTGATCACCTACTGCGCAGCGCAGAGCCCGCACGACCAGCACTACTTCGACCATCCAGAAGAAATGGTCAGCGGCATCGTGCGGCCGCCCTCGCTCGATCTCGCGAATCGTGATCTGGTCATGTCGCATTTGCATGCTGTATGGCTCGCCGAGTCGGGCCAGGAGTTCGAACCTTCCATTCATCAAATACTGGATCGAACACCCCAGGGCCTGCCGCTCCCCTTGCACGGCGCAATTGCCGAGAAGCTCGCTTCTGCGGAGCTCGCCGCCGCAGCGGAAGCGAGAATGATGCGCATTCTCGGCTCGATCGACGAGCATTTGACCGGGGAAGCCGCTCCTTGGGCGGCAGACCGGGCGCTGTTTGCGCGCGAAACCGCGACCGACGCGTTCCGGCTTTTCGATGCGGCGTTCGACCGCTGGCGCGAGCTTTACCGGGGTGCATGGGAGCAGCTCCAAAACGCAAATCGCACTTCAGAAATACCGCGACTGAGCGCGAAGGAGCGCGAGGAAGCGAAAAGGTCCCACAATCAGGCTGAAGATCAGATCATGCTGCTCACTCGGGACAGCAGCGCGGGAAGCTCCGATTTCTACACCTACCGATACCTGTCAACAGAAGGCTTTTTGCCGGGCTATAACTTCCCCCGTTTGCCTCTCTACGCTTACGTGCCCGCCGCCGGTGCAGGCGGCTCTCGAGCGGCGTACTTGCAGCGCGCGCGGTTTCTCGGCATTTCAGAGTTCGGCCCGGGCAGCATGGTGTATCACGAAGGCCGCGCGTATCGCGTTTGGAAGGCAAAACTCTCCTCAGAATCCCGCTCCACCGACGGCAGCACACTGAAGACGCAAACGATTTTTCTCTGCCCGGCTTGCGGGGGAGCCCACCCGGTGAAACAGGAGCTGTGCCACGCCTGCAGTGCACCGATGGCGGGCGTGGACCCCATTGCACAAGTGCTGCGCATCGATAATGTCGAGACGCAGCCGACCGAGCGGATCACCGCCAACGATGAAGATCGCCAGAGGAAAGGCTTCGACATCCAGACTGTTTTCCGCTGGCCCGAAAGCGCCAGGGATGTGGTCTCGGTGACTGCGAGCGACGGCGGCGAAAATTTTCTCCGGCTCGACTACGCTCCTCGCGCCGAGATCAGCCGAATCAACAACGGCCTTCGCCGCCGAACCCATCAAGGGATTCGCGGATACAGGATGGTAGTCGCGACAGGCCAGTGGGTTCCCGAGGATTTCGACGAAGGAGAGGAGGCGACACCCGAGCAGCGGCACACGGAACGCGTTGTGCCCATGGTCAACGACCGCAAAAATCTGGCGCTCTTGCGTCTGCCCACTGCTTCTCACAGAACTGCAACCATGGTGACGCTACAGCACGCTTTGGCGCAGAGCATCACGCTGCATTTCCAACTGGAGGAAGGGGAGATACAGACCGAACCTACTCCTTCGCGCGAAAGCCGCAAATGTATTCTGCTGTACGAAGCTTCAGAGGGCGGAGCCGGAGTTCTGAACCAGCTTGTCAGAGGAGACCGGCTGGTGAAGGTGGCTCGCGCTGCTTTGCTGCTGATGCATTACGACGACGACAGCATCGATCGGGCCGTGGCCGGCCGCAATCCGGACCTTCTCGAGACTCTGCCGAGTGCCAAATGCGTCAAGGGCTGCTACCGCTGCCTGCTTTCCTACTACAACCAGCCAGACCACGAAGCGATTGATCGCACCGACAAAGCTGCTCTTGAAGTCTTGCTTCGCGTGGCGCGCGCCGACATCACGCCGCTTACAGGGAGCACGGCGATCGGCACAGCCCCAAGCTCTCCCTGGCGCACCGCCTGTGCCGCATGGAACCTGCCCGATCCTGACCCCGCGGTAAAAGCGACCGAGGAGGGAGCGCCGCTTATTTGGCGCAGCATGGCAGTAGTCTTAGCCCCAGGAGGGATGTCAGCGGAAGGATCAGCCGATTTCGAAAGAAAAGGGTTTGCTGTTCTTACAGTTCCAGCCAGCCCTCCCGCAGTTGCGCCTGACGAACTGCTCGACCTCCTCGGGGTCGCTACAGCCTCTTCAGGAGTGGGCAAGCTATGAGTACTGCCGCTGAGAAGCCGCAGCCAATAGAGGGTAGTCAGTGTCAGCCGGGCGACCTCCTGCGCGTTCGCGGACGAGAGTGGGTCGCAACGCGTACAGACGCGCCCGGCTGGTTGTCACTTCGTCCGCTTACCGGCGGCGAAGGCGACGTGCAGACCGTGTGTCTCGCTTTGGAGCCCGTCGCACAAGCCACATTCGATCTGCCCGGCGAGCTCGACGCAGCGACGCAGGATACAGCGCGCCTCTTATCGGAAGCATTGCGGCTGTCGCTGCGCCGAGGGGCAGGGCCCTTCCGCTCTGCCGCGCGCGTCGCTGTAGAGCCCAGGGCTTACCAGCTGGTGCCTCTTCTCATGTCGCTGCGGCTCCCGGTCGTTCGCCTGCTGATCGCCGACGATGTTGGCATCGGCAAGACGATCGAAGCCGGGCTCATCCTCCGCGAACTGCTTGACCGCGGCGAAATCGACCGCTTCTGCGTGCTCTGTCCACCGCACCTGGTCGAGCAGTGGACGGCCGAGCTCCGGCAAAAGTTCGACCTCGATGCTGTCGCCGTGACCGCCGCGACTGCTGCCCGCTTCGAGCGCTCCCTGCCCGCGTCCGAAACCATCTTCGACGCGCACCCTTACACCGTTGTGTCGCTGGACTACATCAAGGCCGATCGCCGTCGCGAAAGCTTTGCGCGCTCCTGCCCTTCGCTCATCGTCGTCGATGAAGCGCATAGCTGCGTGGGAATCGAAGGCGGCCGCCAGCAGCGGTATGAGCTGCTCAATCGCCTCGCTCAGGATGCAAACCGGCATATCCTCCTGCTCACCGCAACACCGCACAGCGGCAACGAATCCGCCTTCGATCGTCTGCTGGCGCTGCTGCACCCGAACTTCGCGGAAGGCCGGCTGGATGATGAGGGTTTCCGCAAGCGGCTCGCCCGGCACTTCGTACAGCGACGCCGTATCGACATTGAGCAGTCCGATTGGGAGGGCGAGGGCCGTATTTTCCCAAAACACGATGACACTGAATTTACCTACCGCCTCGCGGGGCCGCATCGGTTTTTCCATGACGCGGTGATTGACTTCTGCCTCGGTGTCGTGGAAGGCGCAGGGGCAGCGCCGCAGGCCCGCCGGCTTGCTCTATGGGGAACGCTCGCGCTCATGCGTTGCGTTGGCTCTTCCCCTGCCGCGGCGCTCAGCACTCTACGCAACCGCGCTCGCTCTGAGGCCGAAAGCCTGCATGAACAGGTTCTGGACGAAGATGACGATTCCGACACACCCGATCTTGAGCCCGCGCTTGAGCTCGGCGGCGCGAGCGGCGAGGCGCAAGGAGTCGACCCCGCGCTGGCCGCGCTCATTCATCAGGCGGAGCAGCTCCTCACCCTTCCCGATCCGAAGCTGGATGCGGTCGTCCTCCAGCTTCGCAAGCTGATCGAGGAAAACGCCAACCCAGTTCTCTTCTGCCGCTATCTGGCTACGGCTGAGTTCCTCGCCTCGCGGCTTCGCACTGCCTTTGCCAAGCGCGCGGGCCTTTGCATCGGGGTCGTCACCGGCGAGCTGACCGCGGAGGAGCGCCGCGCCCGTGTCGAGGCCATGTCCGGGCAGCCGCAGCGCCTGCTGATCGCTACCGATTGTCTTTCCGAGGGCATCAACCTGCAGGACCTGTTCGACACGGTCATCCACTACGACCTTTCCTGGAACCCGACGCGCCATCAGCAGCGCGAAGGGCGCGTCAACCGCTTCGGCCAGCAAGCTCCGCTGGTGCGCTCCGCCCTGGTCTACTCCCCGGACAGCGCCATCGACGGGGCGGTGCTCGAAGTCATTCTCCGCAAGGCGGCCAGCATTCGCAAAGCCACCGGTGTGACTGTTCCTCTGCCCGCGAAGGGGAACGCGATTGCCGGTGCTCTCCTCAATGCAGTTCTCCTGCACGGGGGGCGCACCAGCCAGCTCTCGCTCGAGTTCCAGGCGCAAACCGGGTTCGCCGCCGACGCCGAGTCGGTCGAGCTGGTCTGGCGCGATGCTGAGGAGGGGGAGCGCCGCTCCCGATCCCGCTTTGCCCAGAACACCCTGAAGCCGGCTGAAGTTGTGCCGCAGTGGCATCGTTGGCGCTCGCTGCTGGGGACGCCGCAAGAAGTAGAAACCTTCATCTCGCGCGCCTTCAGCCATCTGCATGTTCCGCTCGATCGCAGCTTCGCCTCTCTGCCGTTGGCACACCTTAAGGAGCTGCCGGAGTGGCTCCGCGAGCAGTTCCGCTCCCACGGGCTCCAAGGCACGCTTGCCCTCGCCTTTGAACCGCCCGCGCCGCTGCTCAAGGGCAAACCTGCCGAGCTCGTCATCCGCAATCATCCCCTCACAGCCACGCTCGCCGACGCTGTTCTCGAGTCGGCCCTGGTTCCCCAGCGGGCCTCGATTCCGAACATCGGCCGCGCGGGCGCATGGTTCACGCCTGCCGTCGAGGTCGTCACTATCGTTGTCCTGCTCCGGTTGCGGTTTAAGCTTTCGATCCTCTCCAGCCGCTCTGCAGTTCCATCCCTTCTTCTTGCCGAGGAGGCGCAAAGCATGGCTTTTGCAGGCTTCGACCCCGCGACCCAGCCCGTGCTGACCGGCGACCCGGCGCGGCTCCTGCTCGCGACCGCTGCAAACGCACCGCTCGCCGACCACGCGCGCGCCCGCCAGATCGCGCGCGCCCGCGCCTTCGTTCAGTCCGCGCTCCCGGTCACGATCGCGCAGTTTGCCG
>CAXTVG010000032.1:11316-13524 GCA_964247505.1 uncultured Acidobacteriaceae bacterium | reverse complement strand
TGCCGCAAAGCTTTCTTCCGCTCCCTGGAGCCAGCTCCCCAGCAGAATCGATTCAAAGTCTTTCCCTGCCTTCTCGATCTTGGCGCTCTCCCCCGAGCTGCCGCCCGCGGTCGCCTGCTTCAAAAGCACGTCGCTCTGAGCGCTCGCCGCCGCGTCTGTCCTTGCTCCAATTTCCATCACTAGATCACCTCCAGGTCAGCCTGTAATCCACCCGCGGCCTTGATCGCCTGCAGAATCGCGACAATGTCGTGCGAGGTCGCGCCGATCGTGTGCAGGCCGCGAATCAGCTCGTCCACATTCGCGCCATTGTCCAGCCGGATGGATTGCGCGGGCGGATCCTTCACGCCCAGCGTCGTTTCGGGAACCACAGCGGTGGTCCCATTGCTGAGCGGCCCCGGCTGCGAAACGGCGATAGCCGTCGCAACCTCGATCGTGAGACTGCCGTGCAGCAGGGACACGGGCGAAAGCTTCACATCGCCGCCAAGCACGATAGTTCCGGTGCGCTCGTTGATGACGACCTTGGCCGGCTCATGGAAGTTGATAGACAGGTTCTGGACACGCGCGATCAGCATGGGAACGGAAGACTCACCGGCAGAGCCAACGTCCACCAGAATCCGCCGGCTGTCCACAGCCGTAGCCGCCGGCCTGCCCAGGCTTTTGTTGATTGCATCGGCAGCGTCGCGAGCCGCCGTGAAGTCATCGTTGCGCAGCAGGAGCGAAACGGTCCGGAACTGGGAAAGGTCGACGGAAGCGCCACGCTCAACGATGGCTCCGTTGGGAATGCGCCCTGTCGTCGGCAGGTTCACGGAGCGGAGATTGCCGGCAACACCCTCCGAATAGCCCCCGAGGGTCACCGGGCCTTGTGCCTCGGCGTACACTCGCCCGTCCGGACCGCGCAGCGGGGTCAGCAGCAAAACGCCTCCCTCAAGGCTTTTCGCATCGCCGACCGACGAAACCGTGAGATCGATCTTCATGCCGGGGCTAGAAAACGCAGGCAGCGTCGCCGTCACAAATACTGCGGCCACGTTCTTGACCACCACCTGCGCCGGGTTAATCTGAACGCCCATGCGCTGCAAAACATTCGCGAGCGTTTGGACGGTGAAAAAGGTCTGCTGGCGATCGCCGGTCCCGCGCAAACCCGTGACCAACCCGTAACCCACCAGCTGGTTGTCGCGAACGCCTTCTACATCGGTAATGTCGCGCAGCAGAACCGTGCGGTTGGGTGCCGACGCATGCGCGGCCGGAATGGAGATCGCTGCAAGTCCCAAACAGAACAGCACGGGCCAGTGGCAAAGGAATCTGGAAAGTCGCTTCATAGAGTTCAAAAACCGAAGAGCCACAGAACGGCCCGGGTAAGTGGGTTGGGTGGACGAACGCTGTCGGAGATAATCCCTTTTCCCTTCATCTCGATTTCCAGGCTGGAAAGCGCGGCGGAGGAAACAATGTTGGCTGGGGAAATATCGCCGGGGCGCGCGACCCCGCGAACGACGATATTTTCGTGCTGGTTGTTCATGAAAATCTGCCGCTCGGCCTCGATCACCAGATTGCCATTCGGCAGCACCGCGATCACCTGTCCCGTGAGACTGGTCGAAAATGTGGTGTTCGAGGCTGTTTGCCCCTGGCCTTTCAGGGTTGTATTGCTTTGCGCGTTCAAAAGCGGGTTGACGCCGTGCGTGGCAATGCCGCCTACCAGCCCTGAAATTCCGGAATTGGTTGCGAACTGACGCTGGCTGTTCACGTTGCCGCTTTGCGCCGCCGTGGTCTGCACGGAAACCTGCACGATCACCGTGTCGTTCAAGGTGTGCGCCTTGTAATCGGACGAAAGATCCATAAGGCTCGCGGCTGGCGACCAAAGGCTCCCGATCGACCGGCTATCCGGTGCAGGAACATTACCCTGTTCCAGGCGGTCGATGTAGTCGGCACGGAGCTGCGCCGGATCGACCTTTTTCGGCTGCAACTTTTTGGGGAGTAAGTCGGTGACATCGGCACCGTAAGAGCCGGGCGCGACGGCATGCACTCCGCCAACGCACAAAATAAGTGCGAGCAGCCGTCGTGTTCCGCAGGGGCGCATCACAAACTCCCTCGCACAGTGGACTCGTCGACGACGGCGGCTTCGAATACTCTTGTACGGGCCGGCCCGGAAACTCGAATCAGGCTTCCGACCGCCCCGCCGCTCAAACAGATCACAGGAACTCTCAGGTGCAGCCG
>CAXTVG010000032.1:0-11216 GCA_964247505.1 uncultured Acidobacteriaceae bacterium | reverse complement strand
CCCGCCAGCTCCGGGTGGGCCGCGAGAACGGCGCGAGCAACCTGCTCCACGCGGATGGGATAGGAGGCGGGCGCTGCGCCTTGCGCTTGCGGCAGGAGCGCCACAAACCCCGACAACAGCACCGCGATTTTTCCGGGCAAATGCATTGCTTTCTCCTGCGACAAGGTCCGGCGCTACTGGGACAGCTGATTAATCTGCTGCAGCATCTCGTCGGCTGCCTTGACCACGCGCGAATTTGACTCGTACGAGCGCTGGGCTACGATCATCTGCACGAACTGATCCACGACGCTTACATTCGATTGCTCGAGCATGCCCTGCTGCAGGGACCCAATCCCCTCGGTCCCGCCCGGCGCGCCGATAATTGGGTCGCCCGACGCCGTGGTTTGCAGGTAGAGGTTATTGCCGACGCTGTTCAGCCCGCCGGGGTTTGCGAATAGGGCCAGCTGGATCGATCCCACCTGTTGCGCCTGCGTCTGGCCCGGCTGCGTCACCGATACCGTCCCGTCCGCGCCGACCGTGATCGCGGTTGCGTCCGGCGGCACCGTGATGCCAGGCTGGAGCGGGTCGCCATTTGAGGTCACGACATTGCCCTGAGCATCCAGCTGGAACGAGCCCGACCGCGTATACCCGGTTTGGCCGTTCGGCAGCAGAATTTGGAAAAAGCCCTGTCCCTGGATCGCGAGGTCTAGCTGGTTGCCGGTTTGCGACAGATTGCCCTGCGTCTGCAGGATTTCCGTCGAAGTCGGGCGCGCACCTAACCCAACCTGCAGGCCCGCTGCCACCGTTGTCTGCTGCGAGGCCGCCGAACCCGGCGAAATCTCATTCTGGTAGAGCAGGTCGGAAAATTGGACCCGCCGCTGCTGAAACCCGGCGGTGCTTGAGTTCGCGAGATTGTTGGCGATCGCGTCGAGGTTCATCTGCTGGGCGGTCATGCCGCTGGCGGCCGTATAAAGAGCGCGGATCATGCGAAATTCACTCCTGTAAATTCGAAAACTAGCTGTTCACGCGCGGAAGATCCTGCGCGGCGGTCTTGTTCAGTTCCGTGTCGAACATGGAAAGCGCGTGCCGCATGGTTTCCGCGGAGCGCTGCGCGTCGATCAGAGCCACCACGCTGGTAACCGGGTTTACATTCGAGTTCTCAAGCATGCCCTGCTGGACCGAAGACCCCGCCGCCGCCTGCACACTCGCGGCCGGCGCGGTGTAAAAGTTGTTTCCCGCGCTCTGCACGTCCGTGCCGGCCTTGAACTCAACCAATTTGATCTGGCCGGCGACTGCGCCATTCGCGGAAATCGTGCCGTCCGGGCTGATCGAAACCGGCCCCGGCGCAAGCTGGATCGCGCCGCCCTGCCCTAAAACGGCTTCCCCGGTCTGCGTCGTGAGCTGCCCAGTCGGCGACACATGAAACGCCCCATTACGGGTGTATTGGGTACCGCTCGCGGTCTGCACAGCGAAGTAGCCCGGCCCTTGAATCGCGAAGTCCATGCTGTTGCCGGTCGCCGTCATCGACCCTTGCGTCGGGTCCATGCGGGTTCCGCCCAGCACGCCATAGTTGTTCGTAACCTGGTTCAGCACGGAGCCGAGCGGATGCCGGTCCGTCTGCGCCATCACGGACGAAAACGAGCCCTGCCGCGCACGGAAACCCGCCGTGCTCGTGTTCGCCAGGTTGTTGGCGATCGCATCGAGCGAATCGGTGCGCGCCATAAGGCCCGCGCAGGCCGCATAAAGTCCGCTATTCATAAATCGTCCCTCGCACCGTGTTAGTGCAAGAGGAGGGCCACTCCAACCCGGCAAACTTTGCCCAGTTCGACCGCTTTTCGGTCCGAGAATGAGGGGAGCCTTAGAAGAGTGACCTGCCGGTGAGAATTTAATGAATTCCAGCCCCCGAATCTGCCGCGCGCGCCGATCGAAGTGACCGGCTATCCCGCAAACCAAGCGCGGCAAATAGCGTCGCAAGTTCCAGACGCCCCAGCGGTCGGGTTTATACCGATTGAGGGCATTCGCGATGCGTCGGGCCGAGCTGGGCGAGCGGGCCTGGGCATAGACGCCCCATGTATGTCTCTTGCCCAAAATGCTCCGTAACGCTACGGTCCCGTATACGAAGTCTTTTCATCAACGGAAACTAGCTTTAGTTTTTCGTCGAAATGAAAACGCAATATAAGAGATTTGTTAAGAGGACCGAGGTCCCTTTCACATTGCGAGCGATTGCATAGACCATGTTGGATGATGGCTCGAAAGAAAATTCGAGTGTGCGTTTACCAAGAAAGCTCTCGACCGCTGAGAGCGAGCTCCCAAGCGGAAGCCCAGTGCAAATGTCGCGCTCAAGTGTCTTGCTGTTAACTCTATGGCAGTCGATAACAGCACCTGCAAACGCAAGCGCCACCAACGCTAATACTCCAATTGTCGCCACGGGAAGAATCGCCTTGAACTTGCCAGTCATAGGTTCGCCTTCTATTGCACTCCCATTCACTAGCGGTGGAAAGCTCCTGTAACAGAGTTTGCACGTCGCTGCCTGAATACACGTTTGCGTCTCTTGTAGCAAATTTGGATTTGGGCTAGTTTAGGACCGAAAGCAGCGTATCCATTGGCTTTTGCTGAGGCGAGATACGTCGAAGCACTCCTTCGCATGTGCCTCGCAGTTAAAGCGCAAGGCGTTCAGATCAAGGCTGGATAGACTGCTATAAGCGGCCACTTCTCGAGTACTCTCGACTTCAATCCTCCAGAGCGTATCGCGAGCTCTGAAAATACGAACCTCGCGGGGTACTGTCAGCCAGCATCGATGGCGTTGTTTAAGAACCTTCCAGATCGCCTCGCGTTATGCCATCGAACTCATCGGCAATGCATCCCGGCGCGACCACGCGTGCGCGGCTTCCAGCAGGCGCGTCCAGCGGGACGGCACCCCCGGGCCCGCGACCACCTTTTCAAGGTATTGAGGCAGCCGCCAGTGCTGCGCGAGCAGGGAGAGCATCGGCGCGGTCCACAGCACGCCCGCACCCCCGAACTGCGCCGGGACCCATCCGAGCAGCTCCGGCATTTGCCCGGCGTCATGCAGAAGTCCGACCAGATACGCCTCTTCCGGGCACACGCCTTCCTCATCCTCAGCCAGCAGCCAGCAGGAGTAGGCCACCGAACGCGCGTGCTCCCAAAATACTGTCAGATCGGCAAGCTTCGCAGGCGCGCCGGCAATGCGTTCCACGGCATTCGCACACACTGCATCCATCCACACCTCGGTGCCGAGACTCGCCAGGCAGTCTTCCAGGCGGCTCGCCGCACCCGTCCCATCCGAATTTGCGCAGCATTCTTCGCCCGCCAAACGGAACACTTCCAGCGTGGCACCGAGATCGTTGAGGATGACACCCGCGGCCTCCCGCAAATCCACCGAACCGGACCGGTTCCCCAGCAGCAATTCGAGCTGAAGCCGGGTCGCCAGAAGCGTAGGTGCCGATGTGGTCTCTCGGTGGGCTGCGTCCTGCGGATGGCCGATCGGCAGCAGCGATGGCGGAAGAGGGGAGAAGAAGGCCGGATTGGATTCGACGGTTTGCATGCGCTCGTCTATCTATCGGCACTTACGCCGTTCGATTCTAGAGCACTTGCAACTTTTTTAGCTTTTCCAAAACCACATGCGGCACTTTTACCGAAGCGGAGCGGGAAGGCTCTTCCTCGATCTGAAAAAAGCGGTCTTCCACCCGCCCATCGGCAAACATGCGCACCCAAACAACGCTGCCCAGCCGCCGCGCCAGGAGCTGCTCCGCTCCAAAGCGCAGCGCATGGCGCACAACAGCGCGCGCCGCCTCTCCGGGGCTAGCCGCTCGTTCAATCGAACTTTTTTGCTTTCGGTCGTGCGAGCGGACGAGAGTCATCTGACGCTGGAAGTGGCTCCCAGTAATGAAGCAGCTTTCCGCTTTCTGCCCCGTCATGCGCTCAAAACAGCGAACGAGCTCGCGGTCGATGCGATGCACAAAGCCGAGCAGTACGCGTCCCGGCGCGACATGCACGGCCGCTGCCTCGTAGCGCTCCGCAAGCGTTCCAGGCAGCTCCGCTTCGGGCGCGACCGGCGTCGGAGGCAGCGCGTAAAAAGCGCATCCGTTTTCAGCGGCTAGCGAGGCAGCCAGCTCCGCCTCGGTCACCAACTCAAGCGCGACGAGGGCGCGAGCCAGCGAGAGCCCGGTACACTCCGCATGCGAAAGCGCCTGGGCAAGCCCAGCCTCCGACACCACCCCACGCTCAAGCAGCAGCAGGCGAAAAGGCATGCGCGGCAGCCTCGGCATCGTATACACCCGCCGCGCCTCCTCGGCAGCCAGCGAGCCCGCGATTTGAGCTTCCAAACAACCCGCGCTGCACAACCACGCGCCGTCAAGGAACACGCCGTCTTTGCGCAGCAGACGGTGCGCGACCGTGAAACGGCGGCAGCCCGGCACCGCGCACAGGTGCATCCGCAGCCGGAGCCGCCCTGCGGCAAACGCCGCCATGCCACGGAGCGAAACCCCGCGCACGGCTAAAACACCACCGGGTGCAGCACTTCAGTCACGCGCACCCCGTAGTTCCCGTCCACGATCACTGCCTCACCGCGCGCGATCACGCGGCCATCCAGAATCAGCTCGACCGGCTCATCCACTTCACGGTCCAGCTCCACCACCGAGCCGCTCGACAGGTCCATCACCTCACGCAGCGAAAGCTGCCGCTGCCCAAAGCGCAGCGCGACATTCAGCTCCACGTCCATCACCAAGCCGAGGTTGCCGCCTGTGATGCCCGAGGCCTCGGCCGCCGCGCGCACCCGGGCTAACCGCCCCAGCCCGCGCTGCAGCTCTCCATCGGCGAACAGCCCCAACGTCACCGCAGCCCCGCTCTCGTTTGTGCCCGCGAGCCAGGCTACCGCTTCCGCACCCTCGGGCTTCGGCCTATCCTCGCCCAAAACAATGCGCACCGTCCCGAAATGCGCGAAAAGCGCCGCGGCCAGCGGTTCCGATGCGGCCTGGAGCGCGCCCGTGAGCAGCTGCTTCGCATCGTTCTCCGCGCCGGCCAGCAAGCTCGCGCTTTCCGAACTCATCACCAAAAAGCACTCGCCCGCCAGCGCCCCTTCAAAGCGCAACGGCAAGGCGAAGGCAGCGCTCTCCAGCAGTGCCGCCGCCTCAGCCGGAGGCGCCTCTGGCGCAAGCTCACCGGCGGCGGCGCCTGCCTTCCGGAGCTGCTCGTTCAGCACCGGCGCGAAAATCGCCGCGAACTGCGCGTGTGCATTCACGTTCGTTTTGCTCTCCATGTTCCCCTCCATTAATCCCGCGCCCAACTGCCCGAAGCGAGCGGCGCGACCAGCTCCACTGCCTTGCTTTTGCCGCTCCGCACCGGAACAGCTTCATAGAACTGCTTGCCTTCAAGCGAGAGCCTTCCCGTCGACTCCACCGGCGCACCCAGCCGAAACACCGAGCCCACCGCCAGCGCCGCCAGCTCCCGCACCGGCACCCGCACCTCCGGCAGGCCGCCCGACAGCGTGAACCGGCAATCGAGAATGCGCTCTTCCAGCGGCAGCCGCGGAAAAAACCGGACCGGACCCCGCGCCGCTGCCGGGTCGGCCTTGATGTTGCGCACCAGATGGCCGCCGACCGAAGCCGGAAACGCAATGTGCAGCGAGCCCGTCACCCCAGCCAGGCCTACCTCAAAGCGCACCAGCAGCACCTTTTCGGTCGGAGGAAACAGCTTGTGCACCACCGAAGGCCGTGCCGCTGCGCCCGGCGTGACGGAAATCCCAATCGGCTGCCAGGCCCGCTCCACCTGCTGCGCGATCAGGTTCGCCACGCCCTCCGCGATCTCCTCGTCGATCTCCGTCAGCTCCCGCGAATCTTCGACGGTGGCGCCCGTTCCGCCGAGCAGCAGATCGATCATGGTATAAAGCAGCGGCGCGTTCATCTCGATGATCAGCGTGTGCGACGCGGGCGCGAGCGTGCAGGGCAGCACATAACCGGCCTGGTCCAGACCCGCGCGATAGTCGTCCATCGTCATCTGCTCCAGCGAGTTCAACTTCACCTCGAGCGCCGTCCCCAGATACACGTCGAGCGTGTTCATCAGGTTGCGCGCCAGCGACTCGTGCAGGGTCTTGAGCGCGCGCGCGCTCTCGTTTGAAAGCCGGCCCGCCGAGCGGAAGTTGCAGGGCTGAATCGTTCGCTGCTCCATCGGCAGCGGCTGCTTGCGTGTGTTCGCACTCATGGCTACTGAACCCCTCCCACCGCCGCGCTGGCCGCGATGCTGACACGCGGTACGGGCCTCGTCTGAACCGGACGCGTCTGGACGGGCCGCATGGCAGCCCGCAGCTTGCCGATCGCGGCGTTGTGGATCTGCGAGACCCGCGACAGGGCGATGCCGACCACCTCGGCAACTTCCTTCATCGTCAGCTCCTCCTTGTAATACAGCGAAAGAATCAACTGCTCGCGCTCGTTCAGCGTGGCAATGGCCCGGGCGAGGTGCTGCTTGTGCTCGGCCTTGAGGCACAGGTCGAACGGGTTATCGTCGCGGCTCGGCGCGGTCTCGATCAGGTCCTTTTCTTCGCTGCTTTCGCCGCCCGGCGACCAGTGCTGCCCGACAACCTGCAGGCTGTCGATCTGCGTCATCGCGGTTTCCAGCTGGTCGAGCGAAAGCCCCATCTCCGACGCGAGCTCTTCCTTCTCCGGCGACCGTCCGAGCGCTCCCTCCAGCCGCGTTTTCGTATCCGCAATCTCCCGCGCCTTGCGCCGCATGCCGCGCGAGCCCCAGTCCAGCGTCCGCAAACTATCCAGAATCGCGCCCCGGATGCGGAACCGCGCAAATGTCTTAAACTGCGCATTCCGGCTCGCGTCAAAATGCTGGTACGCCTCCAGGAGCCCCACGACCCCAGCGTTGACCAGGTCTTCAATCTGCACGCCCGTGGGCAGCTTTTCGAGGATGCGCGCGGCAATAAAGTACACCTGCGGCAGCTCATCCAGCACCAGTTGGTTCCGCTCAGCGAGCGCGAGCACTTCCGTCCCAAATGCGCCGTAGGCTGCGTGTGTTCCCATCATCCCCTCATGCCTTTCTCATCACTTTCCAACTGAAACGCCTACCGCACCACACCGACCGATTGCACCGCCGTCATCGGCGGGATCTCGGTCGGCGCAATCACCACCAGCTTGGGCAGAAACGGCTCCATCAGCCTGCGCAGATAAAACCGCCCCGGCGAAGCGCACAACAGCACCGGCGGCGCGTCTCCGATCGTCTCCCCAAAGGTTCCACGCAGACTATCCAGCACTTTCCGGGCCACACTTACCTGCAGCGCCCCGCTGGTAACCTGGCCCGACCCCGCGTTCGCCGCCCGCATGCACTCTTCCTCAAGCGCGGCGTCCAGCGTCACCACTTTCAGTGAGCCCTTGTCGTCGAGCAGCGGCCGGATCAGCGAGCGCCCCAGCGCGTGGCGCGCCGCCTCGACCAGCGCGATCGGGTTCTTATTGGTCGCCGCCGTGTCCACCAGCGATTCCAAAATCGAGCCCAGGTCGCGTATCGAAACCTGCTCCCGCAACAGCTGCTGCAGCACCTTCTGCACCTCGCCCAGCGTCATCAGCTTGGGAACGAGCTCCTCCACCAGCTTGGGGTGTGAGTCGTTCAGCCGGTCGACCAGGCGCTTGGTCTCCGCGCGGGTCAGCAGCTCATAAGCATTGCGCTTGATCAACTCCGCCAGGTGCGCGGCCAGCACAGAAGTTGTGTCCACCACCGCATAGCCCGCGGCAATGGCCTGCGCCTGCAGCTCCGGCCCAATCCATTTCGCGGCGACGTCGAACGCGGGCTCGCGCGTATCGATACCCGGCAGCGCGGGCGCTGAAGGGTCCGAAGCGATGGCCAGCATCATGCCGCGCCGCAGCTCTGCGCGCGCGATCTCCACGCCGCGCAAATGCACCGCATACTCGCCATGCTTGAGCGAAAGATTGTCGGTGATGTGGATCGAAGGCACCAGAAAACCGAGCTGCTGCGCCAGGCTCTTGCGCATGGCCTTGATGCGTGTCAACAGCTGGCCGCCCTGCGCCGCGTCGACCAACGGCACCAGCCCCGCCCCCACCTCGAGCATGAGCTCATCCAGCTTTAAAATCCCGTCCATCGGGTCCGTCGCCGGCGTCGCGCCTTTGCCCAACTGCGCCTGGGCCGCCGGGGCCAGCTCGTCCGCTTCCTCGTGTACCGGCTCACCCTTGATCCGGGATGCCGCATAGAACAGCAGCCCGCCCAGCGCGAAAAAAGCAAGCTTCGGCAGCCCCGGAATCAGCCCCAGCGCGCACAGCACACCGCCCGCGATCCGCAGCAGCCGCGGGCTGCCTAGAATCTGCCGGCTCACATTCACGCCGAGGGAGTCCTTGCTCGCCGCCCGCGTCACCACAATGCCCCCGGCGACCGAAACCAGCAGCGACGGCAGGATTGCCACCAGCCCGTCGCCCACCGTCAGGATGGTGTACGTCTTCAGCGCCTCGGCAAACGGAATCCCTTGCTGAAACACGCCGATCAGGAAGCCCGCGATAATGTTGATCGCCATGATCATGATCGTGGCCAGCGAGTCGCGCTGCGAAAACCGCGCCGCCCCATCCATCGCGCCGCAAAACTCCGCCTCCTGCGACACCGCCGCGCGCCGCTTCCGCGCCTGCTGCTCGTTGATCAGCCCCGCGTTCAGGTCCGCGTCGATCGCCATCTGCTTGCCCGGCATCGCATCCAGCGTGAACCGCGCCGTCACCTCCGCCGTACGCACCGCGCCGTGGCTGATCACCAAATACTGAATCGCCGTCAGCGCCAGAAACAGCACAAACCCGACAATGTAATTGCCGCCGACCACGAACTGCCCAAACGCCTCAATCACATGCCCCGCCGCGCTCGGCCCGTCTGAGCCGTGCAGCAGAATCCGCCGCGTGCTCGCCAGATCGAGCGACAACCGCATCAGCGTGAGCAGCAGCAGCAAACTCGGAAACACCGAAAACTGCACCGGCTTGAGAATCTGAATCGCGGTCAACAGCACCAGCACCGAAGCAGTGATCGAGATCGTCAACAGAAAGTCCAGCACAAAGCCGGGCAGCGGTACCAGCATGACAAACAACATGGCCACCGCCGCGATCGGGACCACCCAGTCCCCCGACGCACGCAGCGCCCCAAGCAGCGATTTATTCCCAACAACAGATTTCATACCCGGCCTCCCGAAGCATTGCGAGAGCGGCGCGCCGCCTCCTGCGCGCGCACTTCAGCCTGCGCGCGGAACACCACAACAAGAATGTCCGCGACCGCCTGGTACAGCGCCGAAGGGATCGCGTCACCCTCTTCCACGCTCTTGTACAAAGCCTGCGCGAGCGGCCGGTTTTCCATCATCGGAATCCCATGCTCCACCGCCAGCGCCTTGATCTGCTGCGCAAGCAAATCCAGCCCCTTCGCAACCACAATCGGCGCGGCCATCGCAGGCTCATACCGCAGCGCAACCGCGTAATGGGTCGGGTTCGTCACGACCACAGTCGCCGTCGCGGTCGCCTTCAACGCCCGCCGCCGCCGCATCTGGTTGCGAATCCGCCGCACCCTGGCCTTGATCACAGGGTTGCCATCGGTCTGCTTCATCTCGTCCTTCACGTCCTGGCGCGACATCTTCAGGTCGCCTTCCATCTTTTGCCAAGTGAGCCCGTAATCCACCGCCGACCACGTGAGCAAAACCAGCCCGCACTTCCACCCAATCGCCAGCGCAATCCCACCCAGAAAACTCGCAAATGTTCGCGGCGAAACCGAAGACGCATGCACCATCGCCGCCCACTCGCTCCGCAGCGTGCTCACGCCCACCCAAGCCATCACGCTGAACGGCAGCAGCGACTTCAGCAGGTTGTTCAAGCCCGCAACCGAAAAGATCTGCCCGAGCCGCGACGCAGGATTCATGCGCTCCGGCTTGATCGCGAGCGCAGCCGGAGCAATCGTGACGCCGCCCTGCGCCCACTGCGCCGCAAGCGCCAGCGCAAACCCCGCAAGCAGCACCGGCGTCATCCACCGCATCACCTCGAGCGCCGCCCAGTACAGCAACGGCCCGTTCGGCTCAACGCCTTGGCTCACCGCTGCGTCCAGCAACTCGCGATACAGCTTGGTCCAGTGCTCGGCCGCCCCCTGCGCCAGCAGCATAATCGCGCCCACCACGCCCGCCATCGCCAGCACACCCGGAAACTCCCGCGAGCGCGCCACGCTGCCCTGCTCGCGCGCCTTCTGCCGCCGCTGCGGTGTTGCCTTCTCTGTTTTGTTCCCATCAGCCATAAGCAATCAATCCGGGTCCGGGTACGGCCCCAAGTTTCGTTTCTGAGACCTGGGTTTCGTGCAATCAATCCGGGTGCCCCAGGTCTCGCTTTTGAGACCTGGGTTCTCGTGAGCGAAAGCTCACGACCGTCCTTGAACTGCCCGTCAACAACAAGCGTTCTCAACGCGCCAAGTGCAGCAGCCTTTCCGAAAGCCCAACCGCATTCAAAAACAACCCGCGAAATATCTCCGGCCAGTACTTCAGCGTCGCGATCAACACCAGCAGCCCCAGTAAGCTCTTAATCGCCGGCCCCAGCAGCATCACCGGCAGCTGCGGCGAAGCCTTCCCCAGCAACCCAAGCACCAAATCCGCAAAAAACGTCGCCGACAACACCGGCGCCGCCAGCTGCAGCCCCACCGCAAACACTGAAGCCCCCGCCGCAAACACCGTCCGCACAAACGCGGGGCTCAGGTGCGCCGAGCCCGGCGGCAAATATTCGAAGCTCTCGCTGATCCCCCGCAGCAGCCACAGGTGTACGTCCAACCGCAAAAAAATCAGCATCGCCAGCGCCTGATGAAACGACGCCATCACCGTCGACTCAGCCTGCGTCTGCGGATCCAGAATGCTGATCAGCGAGTAGCCCATCTGCACGCTCAGGATCTGCCCCGCCATCTGCACCGCGTCAAACACCAGCTGGGTCGCAATCCCCGTCGCCGCCCCCACCAGCAGCTCGCCAAACACCAGCAGCGGCCAATGGCTCAGCGGCGCCGGCGGAAAGTGCGGCGCAACCATCGGGTACAGCACAAACGAGAGCGCCAGCACCAGCCCCGCCTTCACCCTCGGCGGCAGCGCATCGCTCGAGAAAAACGGCGCAAACAGCATCAGCCCCGACAAACGCACGCCGATAAACAGGAACCCGCTGATAATGTTCAGAAACGGAATCTCGATCACTGCAGCACCTTATGAAAATCGCCCAGCAGGTGCACGG
>CAXTVG010000031.1:0-13770 GCA_964247505.1 uncultured Acidobacteriaceae bacterium | reverse complement strand
CTTCAAGGAAGTTCCTTGCAAACTCACCCCAGTCCCTCGGAGGGAAACTACGTGTGTTAGTATTAAGGCTAATATAGATAGACAACGAGGTGAATGGACATGACCGATCGTTCTTCTAGAGACACACGCCTCAGTTCCTCAGCTTCCGATGGCGGGCCGGTAGCGGCCAAAGAGCAACCGGCCTCCCAGATGAAAACTGGCCAAGGGATAATCGGATTCGACGATACCGGCGGTTCCGGCCCCATGGTGATTGCCGTGCCCGGAATGGGGGATCTTCGGAGTGAATACCGGTACCTGACGCCTTATTTGACCGCGGCGGGGTACCGCGTGGTCACGGCCGATGTGCGGGGGCATGGCGCGAGCAGCGCCGAGTGGGGCGACTATTCAGCCCGCGCGGTGGGGCAGGACATCCTGGCTCTGATGACGCACCTTGGGCAGCGCACGGCTGCGGTCATCGGTAACTCTTTTTCGGCTGGGGCGGTGTTGTGGGCAGCGCATGACGCGCCGGAACGAGTGAGCGGGGCGGTGTTGATTGGACCGGTGATGCGCGACCCACCCGAGGGCATTCCCTGGTATGTGCGAGCCATGCTGTCGGCCGGACTGGGCGGACCGTGGCGCGTCGGGTTCTGGCTCACCTACTGGACCAGCCTTTTTCCGGCCCGCAAGCCCGCGGACTTTGCTGCATATCGCAAGGCTTTGGGAGCCAACCTGCGCGAACCCGGCCGCATGACCGCCCTAAAGAGCATGGTTTTCCTGCCCAAGGCCGAGACGGAGGCCATGCTTACGAAAACGGAATTGCCCGTGCTTGTGGTGATGGGAACAAAGGACGCCGACTTCCCGGACCCTTCTGCCGAGGCGAAGTGGGTGGCGGACCGGCTCGGGGCGGAGCTGCTGCTGGTGCAGGGCGCGGGTCACTATCCGCAGACCGAGATGCCGGAACAGGTGGGGCCGGCTGTGGTGAGCTTTCTGCGGAACAGGAGGTCGTAGATGCCGCGCGCGGGAGTGGGTGTCGACGCGGTAGTCCAGGCCGCGGTCGCGCTTGCGGACTCCGACGGTTTGGAGAACCTGACGATCGCGAAGCTGGCCTCGTTTCTCGGCATCAAGGCTCCGTCCCTTTACAACCACATTCGAAGTCTGGAGGGGGTGAAAGATCACTTGACGACACGGGGACTGCTGTCGCTTCTGGACCGCTCGCGGGACGCCATGGCGGGCGTGGCAGGGCAGGACGCACTGGAGGCGCTGGGGCATTCGCAACGCCGGTTCGCGAAGGAGCATCCGGGGCTATGGGCAGCAACGCAGCTGCCTGTGGCCGGGTGGAGCGACGCTTCGCAAACGGCAGCAAATGCTTATCTTGCGCTGGTGGTGGCCGTCCTTCGCGGCTACGGAGCCACGGGCGACGCGGCAATCCACGCAGCCCGGTTCCTACGAGCCGGACTGCGTGGGTTTATCGATCTTGAGTTAGGCGGCGGTTTCGGTTTGCCGCAGGATGTGGATGCGAGCTTCAGCACGCTTTTGCAAATGCTGGATGCGGGGCTGCGTTCCTTGCTTGGTAGTTCTGCCGTCCCGAATTCCCGCTCTCCCGCTCAGAAACATGGGTAGCGGGAAGCGCGGCTATGGTTAGTTGAGACCTGCGAGGAAGTACGTAGCGGGAAACGCGCATGGGTGGGCAGTTGAGAGCTGCCATGAAGTCCGGAGGGCTGCACGCGCCGGATGTCTGACGACTGTGCGACTTCCCGGTATCAACACGAGCGATTTTTTCTGTTCCCGTACTGACCGATTCAGTACGGGCGGACTCTCAAAATTGCGCCGCACCGAGCGCGGCGTCGATTGGTCGAACAGGACGCGCTTCACAGGGATGGTGCGTGTTCGTGTTTGCGGATGTGGGCGAAGATGGCCTGGATCGACTCAATCGGCAGATCATAGTCGTCTGCCAGCTCCTCTGGCGTTTGGCCCAGCTCGTAGCCGTTCTCGATCGTCTCCAGGGGTACCCGCGAATCGCCCACGGTCGGCGCTCCATGCACGTATCCGGCCCTGACCTTCACTTCCGGGCAGTCTTTCCAGTCCATTCAGCACCTCCGACCTAAAGGATACGCCTTGAAACCCATCGCTATGGCCATCTATTTGCCATCCTGAGAAGGTGCGAATACTTTGAGGCTTCCTCCACCAAATGCGACTTCCCGGTATCAATCTTATGGTCCCGCGGCGTGTCGCCTTCCTGGTGCTTCAAAACAGCCGCCGTTTCAATTTCGGGGAACAATTAGGATGTTTGTTACGTACTCGAAAGAGCTGTGACAGAAGCGAGATTAGCCATGCAGAGTTATGAAACGCCGACCCATCGTCAGAATGCCGCGAGCTGGTGGTCCATCATACTTTTTCTCCTGCTCGTGAATGTGGTGACCTGGGTGGCCTGCTTCTTACTGCGAAGCCAATTCACAGCAGGTCACCTGTGGGCTCTGTTTGCCTTCATTTTCATCACGGTCTGGTCTCCGACAGTCATATCGTTGGCTTTATCACTTCGGCCCAATGACAGAGGTGGAAGCCGCACACTGCTCGGGCTTTTATTCCGGCGTCCGGCAGGAAATGCCGCCTGGTATCTCATCGCTATCATTTTGCCTGTTGCGTCTGTCGTTATTGCCATTCTTGTTGCCCGGCTGGGACACAACGGCGCTCCTTTCCTACCTTTCGCCGCGCTTCCTCTAACGCTGACATTGCAAATCACTACGGGAGCGGCGGGGGAGGAGTTGGGGTGGAGAGGCTTTCTTCTTACGCGGCTTGGACAGTAGATGAGGCCTCAGTTTGCGGCGGTCTTCATGGCGGTCAGCTGGGCGCTCTGGCACCTCCCATCCTTCTTTTTCCCCGGAATGCCGCAACAGCGTATGCCTCACGCGGTCTTCCTGATGATGGTCGCTGGGTTTGGAGTCTTTCTGGCATTACTGTTCAACCAGACACAAGGCAGCCTCGTGAGCACAATGCTGGCCCATTTCAGTTTCAACATGAGTTTTGCTGTCGGAGGTGCAGTACTTGGCTCGATGTTCATCTGGACTTTGGCAGTGACCTTCATAGCAGTTGCGATATGGGCGTTGTTGCGGTTGTCCGCTGACGCACCACGGCTTGAGATCGAGTAATGCACAAAGCCGAGCAAGACTACTTTGCCCTCCATAGCTGCCGAAATAAGAGATTTCCTAGACATCCGTTTACGTGAAGTCCGGCGCAACCGATGTCAAGTACCGATAAACGCCGCTGTGGTCAGTTGAGACCTGCGAGGAAGTCTGGAGGGCTGACTGTCCGGACCGCTGACGACTGGCCGACTTATCGGGACTGTTCATTCCTGAATGACTTTACGGAAGCCGGAGCCCGCGCGTTGTTCGCATATGGTGTTCCCACTTTCTCTTCAGGTCTGGCAGAGTGGAGCCGTGCGCCTCCTCGAGGAAGTCGGTGTGGAGAATCCTGTCCGTGCGGAAGTGCCGGAAGCCGTCGCGCAGCTCACACCAGGCGGCAAGCAGGCGAACGGCGTCTGCGTAGCCGAGGATCACCGGCCACACGACCCGTTCGGTTTCCTGCCCGCCTTCGTCACAATACCGGATGCGCAGCTTCCGTCCGGCACGAATCCAGGCTCGGGTTTTCGCGAGGTCGAGCCCGTCCCTGACAGGCAGGTTATTAGCAGGTGTGCCCAGGGTCGGCTCGGTGATGAAAGTGCGCAACGAGGGTGGGACCGCGGCGGTGATCTTCGAGAGGAGATCCCGCGCGGCGTTGCTGAGGGCGGCGTCGCCCCGTTCGGCAACCCATTGTGCACCGAGCACCGCTGCTTCCAACTCTTCCGGGGTCAGCATGAGCGGCGGCATATCGTAGTGCCGGTCGAGAACATATCCCACACCCACCTCACCGCGAATGGGCACGCGCTGGCTCGCCAGATCGGCGATGTCACGGTAGACGGAGCGCACGGAGATGCTGAGCTCAGCCGCGATCGCTTCCGCCGTGACGGGCCGGCGGGAGCGCCGCAGGATCTGGATGACTCGAAAAAGCCGGTCGGCTCGGCGCATGGGCAAACAATGCTGACACTACGCTGTCAGTAGGGCTCGGTTATGTTCGTTCCGGTGCTGGAAAACTCCAGCCGGAGGAAACGATGAACCTGGTTTCGGTGCGAGTCATTACAAACGATGTAGAGCGTTTGGTCAGCTTTTACGAGAATATCAGCGGCGGTGCCGCGACCCGGTATACGCCGGATTTTGCGGAACTCACAACCGCGCGCGGCACCCTTGCCGTCGGCAGCACGCGGACACTCACTGCGTTCCATGCGGAAGATCAGCTTGAGCCCGAGGCGAACCGGAGTGTGATTCTCGAGTTCCTCGTCGAGGATGTGGACGCGGAGTTCGCCCGGTTGAAAGATCAGCTGTCTGGATTGGTGCAAGAGCCGACGACGATGCCTTGGGGGAATCGCTCGCTTTTGTTTCGCGACCCGGACGGGAATCTCGCGAACTTGTTCACCCCCGTGACTCCAGAAGCGGCGAAAAAGTTTGCGCAGTGAAGCAGGAGGCTATGGCCAACGATGGGGGATGCTAAACGCGCCCATCGGAAGCTGAAGGTTCCGCCGAAGCCGCTGTCCTTTTAAGGTTGCGGGTCATCCACGGAGGGCATCATCATTCCCCATATGGGTGAGCATCTCGTGCATGGACCCACTTGTCATCCCTAGGGCGAATCCAAGTGCAAAGCGGCTTAACAGATGAAGCACGTTGCTACTCCCGGGCCTGATCTCCAAACGATCTCGTGTAAAAACATGGAGCGCCTTTTGACCAAGGTTTCCACACTCATGTTGGAACTTGCTTTTACGTCAGTCGCACTGAATGCGTTCTGCAGGCCGGCTTGTGTTGAGGGTGGAGCCAGCTCAAATACGCGGATCTTCGTGTTCCTCAGCTGAACCCTCAGCGTCTTTGTGAATGCGTGAATGCCGGGTTTAGTCGCGCTATACACCGGCGAGATAGGAAAGGAAACAAAACTTTGGACGGGGTTCCCGTCGAGCTGGACAGGTCAACAGTATGCGGCTAAGCGGCCAACACAGCCGCGCCTTACCGTGAACAGGCGGCGTACGATCTTTGTAGGACGACGGAGCATTTTGACCGACGTGGGGCCACGTACGATGCCGACATGATCCACAGGAGAATCGTCGAGATACTGGTTTCACGGGCTCAACTCAAGCCGGGAACCCGTGTCTCGACCTAGCGACCGGAACAGGTGCAGTGGCGATCTAGGCTGCGCGGATCGTCGGTAGTCAAGGAAGTGTTCTAGGGATTGATGTCTCGGAAGGAATGCTTGCTGAGGCTCGCCGCAAGTTAGCCAGTGCTGGTCTGCACAATGTCGAGTTTCTAAAGGCCAATGCCGAGCAGGTGAGATTCTTGCCAGCAAGTTTCGACAATGTTCTTCTTGGCTCAGCAATGTTGTTCTTGGCTCAGCATTGGTCCTCATGCGAAATATACCCGGCATGCTGCAGCGTTGCTACCGATGGCTGGCGCCAAGCCGCCGAAGTTCCAAACGGCGACGGGAGCGACGATCCAACGTGCGATTTGCATAAACACCTGACTGGATATCGCTTGCGTGCTGCGGCAATATTGCAATTTACGTTGTCTGTTCGGAAAAGGTGCCCTCGAAAGCAAGCTCGCTGAGGGGCTTGCGATCGCTGGGCGCCTCGCGCGCACGGAGTTCCTCAGGCAGGCGCGCAGGATCAGCGCGCTTCCCGACGGCGAAGACTGCCTCGATGTGATAGCCCTTGGGAACCCCAAGCTCCGCAAACGCCCGTTCCGCATCGAACCCGACCATTCCATGCGTGTGCCATCCCATAAAGGCCGCCTGGAGCGCGAAGCAGCCGGAAGCTGTACCGGTGTCAAAGGAGTGCGTGGGCGAAGGGACTTCCTTGCCGCTGCGCGGGGAACGCATCGTGGAATTGGAGACAAAGAAAACGAGTGCAGCAGCATCTTTGGCCCAGGTTTGGTTGAACGGTACGAGCAACTGGAGGAAGCGCTCCCAGTCAGCGGTTCCTCTGAGCGCATACACAAAACGCCAAGGCTGGGAGTTGTAGGACGAAGCGGCCCAACGCGCCGCCTCCAGCATGGTCAGGAGATCTTCCTTGGGAACGGATTCGCCGGTGAACGCACGTGGAGACCAACGCTCCAGAAAGATGGGTTGAATCGGATGTTGCGGCACACGGCCATTAATAGTGCTCATGGGTTTCTCCTTCTGTCGAGGGCTCGTTAGGCTCGCGTATGGCTTACCCACGCGTAGACCAGACTGAATGCGGTGCATGCGAGCAGCACGAGACCGAGGATCTGTTGCGGATGCATGCCGAGAGGCCGCTTGAACGTGTCCTTGAACTCGGGGTCGTACCACTCAGCACCTGGGAAGATGGGTGCAAGTTCCATGGCAACGTAGTAGATGGAGGCAACCGCGGCGGCGCATGCCAGCACGGGATAGGTCAGGGGATGAACTGCAAACAGCATGACGAGCGCCAGTGTTCCCAGACCCGCACCCATCAACATCGCCTGTCCGTTGTGAAACTTGGCATGGGGCGGCCACGCAGGATTTCGGATGTGTTGGCGCGCGGTAGCTGGAATAAATGCGTCCACCACGACTGCGAGATACAACGAGACAGCCACAAAGGCCACTATCCACTTCGCGAGTACCATCCTGACCTCCACCAGTAACTAGTTATATCACATAACTGTTATATTGTAGAAGAATGGCAGAACGAGCGCAAAGCTTGCCCAATGCAGACTCCGAAAACATCTCCGACCTGGGATTCCTCATCTCGCAGGTGGGCGATCACTCCCAAAGGTTCTTCGGCAGGCTGATGGAACCGCTCGGTCTGAGACCCTCGCATGTGGGTGTGCTCAGGGCCATCGTCGGGTCAAAAGGCCTCACACAACGTGAGCTTGGAGAGCGGCTCGGCATCTTCGCCAGCAATCTCGTGAAGCTTATCGACGAGTTGGAACAGCGGGCTTTGGTCAAGCGCGTCCAGCGCGAGGGCGACCGGCGTTCGTACAACCTCTTCCTGACGCGAGAGGGAGAGCGTGCGGTCAAAGATATCGCGCGGAAGGTCCACGAGCACCAGAGTGCTATGTGCTCCGCACTTTTGCCCGCAGAACAGAATGAATTACATCGTCTTTTGCAGAAGGTCGCGGGGGAGCGAGGCTTACGGCCCGGCGTGCACCCTGAACTATCCGAAGGCAAGAATCGCAAGCCGCAACCTCGGGCCTGGCCGGCCGCAAATCAGCCGCAGCGGTCACAACGAATGAGTTCTGAGTTCACATAATCGCGTATTTTGAGTTGGAGCGGAGCAAAGAGTTCGCGCAAGCAAACTTCAGGTTGACGGCTTTCGGCTTGTTGAGTGAAGACCTGCTCGGCTTGGTGAGGAAGTCTGGCCGCCTTCGAACGGCTTCGTAGTATTAGCCCTGAGGACGGGGTCGACGAAACCTGCTGATGGAGTACATAGGAGCCTAATAGCAACAGGAAGCAAGTAAAAGGAATCGGAGCGTGAGCCATGTCTCCGGAGAGCAAGCGTGAAGCGGTGGCGCCAATAAAGAGGAAGGTGGAACCAGCATAGGCCCATTTCCCGCGCACGCTTCTCCCAGCTGCAGCGATCTGTCGATGGGATTTGCCAACGTATGCTCACGACGACACTCCGGCATCTCGAACGGGACGGATTCTGAAGCGCGAAAGCTTTCCTGAGATCCCTCCCCGTGTAGAGTACGAACTGACGGAACTCGGGCTAAGCCTGCTGACGCCCATGGAACAACTGGTCGGATGGCTCGGACAGAACTGGCCTGCGATCAAGAAAGCGCGCGAGCGCTTCGACTTGACTTCCGGCGCTGCTCGTAAGTAACGAGTCGCGTTTGAGCATGTGGTGGTCTGAAGGCCTTTGTTGGGGTAACACTACCGGAGCGGGAGCTTATGGTGCGATCGGTTCTAATCGGTCTGAAGTTTATTGTTTCGATAGTTTCAGCGACAGCAGCGCTCTTGGCATTAAGGAATCCGGGATCGCTGTTTCATTCGCGCACTTCGCCTTCAGGCGAGATGTTTATGTACAGATGTATGTAGCACGAGCCTTACCACTTGGCTTTCTTGCGGCCTTTCTGCCATTCGTCTGCAACGGAGTGGCGCCAGCCTCTTTGCTGTTCGCTGCGTCTGCGACTCAACCTTTCAATGTCATGATCGCGCTCCGCCGACAACATCTGGGAATGGCAGTAGGCTCGGCTGTTGGGACGGCGGCTACCTAGCGGCCGGCATAGTGCTGCTGTAGGTTCTAATGTGTTTCGCCCTAGTTGCCTTAGCATACTGGCGTGGTACGCCTGTCGAGGACCCACAGACGCGCTTCCTGCCGGGAGCAATGAAGCCGTCCCCGGCGTGAAAGCCAACCGCTCGCTGAGCGTCTCTGTTTCCAGCGCACACGGACTCAGCCTGTCTCATCGCAGGCCGAGCGCCACTCTTCCGCTTGGGGTCAAGTCCCCACACCGAAAGATCGCCAGTGGACTCGTCTGTTTCGCGTAGGCGTCGGTATCCCACGAGAAATAGCTGTCGACCGCTAGGCGCTTCTGGTGCGAGAGAGTCTTCAGGTCTGCCACAAACTCCTTCACCATAGCGGCCCTGGCGTCATCGTTGAGTGGGCAGCTTGTATCGCGGTTGCTGAAACCCCACTCCGTCATCCAGCACGGTTTCGCTTGGCCCGCGGCTCCGGTACCGCATTGCGCGGTCACCACTTCACCAAGCTCCGCCTTTCTCGCCTGCGGGGTCGCCTGCGTCAGGTAGACGTGGATGCCGTATCCGTCCACAAACCGATCCAGCCCATGATCGCGCAGGTACTGGATGGTGGGATTGATGCTGACCGCATCCTCCTTGCTAGAAAGCGAGCGTGGAGCACCTGCATCCGAAAGGCCTGCGGAGAGAATCGGCGTCGTGCAGTTTAACTTTGAACCGTCCCGGACCTCCCGAAGCACTGCCGCGATCTTGATGTACTGGTCAAAGCCCTTGGCGATCTGCTTGCCCTCCGTGTCGTGCAGTAGGTCGTCGTAGCTGAACACTCTCCCTTGCCCAGGTAGCGGGAACTCCGGATTGAAGGCAGACCAGTTGATCTCATTGCCGAGTTCAAATGCCTGCGCGGTAAGACCTGCGGCATCGAGACGATCAAACAGTTGCTGAAAAGATGCTTTGGAGAGACCTGGATCGGCAGATGACAGAGGGTGGCCGCCGAACATCCCAGGAAAGTTAGGATCAGAAGCTCTCGATGGAGCAGATGGAGGGTACTGCGGCCTAAAAATCATATCGACCCGGATACCTGCTGCCTGCATACGCCGTATGAGATTGAGACTTTGATGATCGGCGTTGACACCGAAACGAACGAACCGTATGCCAGCTTGCTGCAGTTGAAGAATCGTTGCATTCTGAGCCGCGACGCTGCGTTCGCCGGGGTTGACCACGTTTACTCCCAGAGCCGGACCCTGAGCGCGCAGTGAGCAACACCCAAAGGCGAAGAGGGCAGACGACAACAAGCTTGCGGCTGATTTATGTACGTTGAATTCCTTTCTTGCAAGACCGTAGCTGAATCTGCAGACCACTGAGCCTGCGTGTTCAAGCAAGCGCCGGGGCAAAGCTTACCATTCGTGAGTACCGACAACGTGCTTGTGTTGACTTCGCTGCTGGCAGAAGAGGGGGAAGGTGCAGGAAGGGGGAACGTCTTCCTGCCGCGCAGCCGGCGAGCGGAGGCCGGAGCAGGAGCGGCATGAGGGCGGAGGGAGTAACCAAAGCGGTTTTCCTGCGCCGTTCCGGGATTCGAAAGCAAAACGGCCCCGGACGAATCCGGGGCCGAACAGCTTATGGTTACGCTGCCTTCTTTTTTGTCGCCTCCTTCTTCCTTGTTGCTTTGACGATGTTGGGCTTGGTCCTGCCCGGTGTCAGGGCTTTGGCCTTCGACGCTTTGGACTTCGGCGGAGCGAACAGCTCCACGGCTTGCGCGAGGTAATCGACTTCGTTCTCGCGCGGTGTGTCGGTGTGCCCGGTCAAGACAAGCCGCAGCGCAAATTGCGTGGGCCTGTCTTCGGGTAGTGCAGTCAGCGTCTACGGCATAGAACGCGGCAACGTCCTCGGTGAAGTCGTACGGGTCGAGGTTGACGGGTGCGGCGAGAAACACACGCAGTTGCGGAGCGGTGAACGTCACGGGTGCGTTAGCAAGGATGCGCTCGAAGGTATCCTGCCGTGCCTTGCGCTGTTCGGCGCGACGGGCCTGCTCGGCTTCGTACTCCCTCTGCTGGCGTTCCCACTCGGCCTTGCGCTCCTCTTCCTTGCACTTCTTTTCGGCCTGGTACTCAGCCATGCGCACCTGATGCTCGGCCTCCCTTGCTGCGGTCTCTTCCGGGGTTTCCGCTTGGGGCGCGGGTGCCTTGGCGGGCGGTGGGTCGTCGGCGCGTTGTGCCGCGATGTGAGGGTTGTGGACCGGACAATCGGTGTCCGTGCAAACGGCCACGGTTCTCCCGACGTTACGGCCAAACACGATGATGGCGGCTTTGGTGTGTGGGCAGGGCGGCTCGGCGTCCGGGTTGTCGGGCGTGTCGAGTTCGCGGTACTGATGCTTCTGCAAGGCACGGGGGCGCTGCTCCTTGGGCGCTCGCCACGCCGTTTCCAGCTGCACAAGCTGAGGACGTGCGGCAAGCTCGCGGTCGATGTGCGCCGTGACCATGGTCTGGTAGCAGGGCGCGTCAAGGCACTGGTCACCCTGCATGTCATGAAGCAGGCTGGTGTTGAACCCGCTGCGGCGCGGGCAGGTGATGCAAGCTCCGGCAGTGGGGTTTAGGGTGGTGTCTTCGCGGTCGAACGGGGCATCCGCAAGCGACAGGTAAAGGTGGCCTGTACCCACGCGCTGAGATGCTTTGCCGGAAGCAGGTGAGGTCCCTTGCCCTGCCAGTCTTTCCGCCAGCACTGCTCGTAGGCAGCGGCCTGGTGCTCCTGTGGCAAGCGGGCAAGCAGGTTGGCATGGCTGGCGGTGATGCGCTCCTCGGTAAACGCCTTCGCAACTTCAGGGACAAGCTGCAAGAGCGAATGACCTCCAAGCTCTCGGCCAGCAAGGAAGCATTGCCGTGGTACAGCTGGACGTAGTCGGCGGATGCGTTGCCCGTGATAAGGCCAACCGCCTTACCGACAACGAAGGCCACAGCCTCTGCCTCGGTCTCGCGCACGGTCTTGGTGTGGCGGTGCGGCGCTCGGCCTTGTGCAACATCTCGTGCGCCGTCTCATGCACAAGGGTGCTGAACTCTTCGGCCTTGCTCTGACCGGGCAAGATGGCGATGCCTCCGCCGTAGCTCATGCCCAGCGCGGGAGCAATCTTCGGGTTGTAGACAAGCTGGATACCCTGGCTCTTGAGGAAAGCGGCAAGTCGCTCGATGCCTTCTCCGGGGTCGCCGCTTGTACGCTCGATAGTGGGAAGGTCTACGCCGCTAGTCTGGCTGATGTCGAACACGTAGGCATTGCGAAAGCCCAGCAGGGCTCGGGTGTTCTGGGTGGTGATGTCCTTCTCGGCTTCGCTGTCCTTCTTGCGCCGAACGCCAACAATTGGGGTAAGAATGCGGATGCCCTTGGCTCCGCTGTTGACGGAACGGCCTAAGTTCTTCCACGTCCAGAAACCGGCAACGCGGGTGGCGGTCGGCATCTGCCGTGCAATCTCCAGCACGTTGCCGAAGCTGTAGTTGTGAAACCGGCTCATGGCCGTGAGATAGTTGGTAAGGGCGTCGGAGTGTCCCGCCTCTCACTGCTGAATCAGCAGCTTAATGCTGGCGGTGGTGAGTTCCTGTTTGGTGGTGGGCCTCTTGCTGTCGAATGTGGCGTTGCTGCTCATGGTGGTTGCTCCCTCGCTTTGGCTTTTGCACTTCCGCGTTGACACGCGGCATGCACATGCCGAACGCCTCCTGGCGAAGGCGGGGGTAGCAAACGGAAAGGTCTTCGAGCGCAGCTTTTTGGGGGGACCGCGCTTTAGCGTGGGGGAGCCAAAACCCGGAGGGCGAACGGCCTTGGAGAGCGCGATCGGGGCAGAGCCCCTTAGCGAAAGGATCTGGTCCTTGTTCCCAGGCGCGCGGCTGAGCGCGAGTTCTATTTGCGGACGGTGGTGCAGGAAGGGTGGAGCAAGCGGGAGTTGGAACGGCAGATGGACGCTGCGCTCGTTGCCCGCGTGGTCCTGAGCCCGCCAAAAAGTCTCACCAGTGGTGCGACAAATCCACCCAGAAGCCGTGACCCTCTTCCGCGACGCGTACCACCTGGAGTTTTTGGGTTTGCCGGCGGTTCACGCCGAAGCGGACCTGCACCGGGCGCTGCTCGACAGACTGCGGGATTTCTGATCGAACTCGGCCGCGACTTCTGCTTTGTGGGTTCGGAGTACCCGTTACAGGTCGGTGGGCAAGACTTCGCGCTGGATTTCTTGTTCTTCCATCGCGGACTGAACTGCCTGGTCGCCATTGAACTCAAAATCAACGCCTTCCGCCCGGAGTATCTCGGCAAACTGGAGTTCTACCTGGAAGCGCTCGACCGTACGGTCAAGAAGAGTCATGAGCGGCCGTCGCTCGGCTTGCTGCTCTGCGCCAGCAAGAATGACGAAGTGGTCGAGTATGCCCTGAGTCGAAGCCTGTCACCGGCACTGGTCGCGGAATACCAGACGCAGCTGCCCGATAAGAAGTTGTTGCAAACCAAGCTGCAGGAGTTCTATCAGCAAAACGCAGTTCCCGGCGCGTGACACCCGACGGAGACCTGCATGGCCTAAACCGCCGAGGGCGAGCTGCGCGTCCAGAGTGAGTTCCGCGATGTGCTGCATCCGGACGTGGACGACCTTGTCGATGTTCTGCAACATGCCTTCAATCAGGAGAACTTTGCCATAGGTGACGAGGTTGCGATTCGCTTCATACAGGGCCGGGTCGATGATCGCGTTGGCGATGCCGGTCTCATCTTCGATTGAAAAAATATGAAGCCATGCGCGGTGCCGGGACGCTGCCGGGCGATCACGCATCCCGCGATGCGCACCTTGGCGCCGTGCCTGGTGTCCCGCAGGTAGCTCGCGGGAAAGACCCGCATGCGCTTCAGTTCTGTCCGGCAATGGGCCATGGGAGACGGCCAACCGTTACGCCGGCGATCCACGACAACGCAAACACGTTGTCGCTGACAGAAACGGTCTACCGGAGGCAGATTCGACCCTTCGGCAAGACCACAAAGAGCCTGGGCAAGATGCATCTTCCTGACGGTCTTGCGGACAAACTCAAACTCTGGAAAGAGGAGTGCCCGCATTCCGCACCGGATGCGTTCACATTCTCGAACGCGGCCGGCGGCTTCTTGGACACTTCAAACTACCGGAACCGGATTTTAAAGCCCTTGGCAGACGATCTAGGTATCCCGAAGCTGAACTTCCAGGTGCTCCGCCGCACGATGGCGACGCGAGCCCAAAACCTCGGTTCAGTGAAGGACATTCAGTCGCACCTGCGACACTCGCGAGCAGACACGACCGCGAACGAGTACATGCAGGAACTGCCAGAGAGTGTGCAGCAGATGGTCGGCTCGGTCTACACGATGCTCACATCGGCGGCGACTCAGCAGGAGGCGGTGTAGTTGATGCAGCCGGTACAACCGGCGCAGTTGATGCCAACCTGTGCAGTTTGGCATCAAGTGGCATCAAGTCTCACTCGCCACTGTCTGTAAGTTGTTCATTTTATGGTGGGCGCAGCAGGATTCGAACCTACGACTTCCACCGTGTGAAGG
>CAXTVG010000030.1:0-13779 GCA_964247505.1 uncultured Acidobacteriaceae bacterium | reverse complement strand
ATCGATGCGCTCGAGCGAGACATGCGGATTGAGGCGAAGATACGGCACCGCCATGAGCCTGCCCAAGCCACCGTTGTGCCCATCTCCGCAGAGGAGGTCGAGATCGTCTTCGACCAGCCCCAACGGGCGGTGACGCCGGGACAGGCTGCCGTGTTCTATCGGGCAGACGAGGTAGTTGGCGGAGGTTGGATTATCTGATCCTTCTCAAGTTGCTCCTCATACACCGTCGATGCGGGCGCTCCGTTGTGGCGCGTCTTCTGTGTGCGCAAATGATCGATGCCGACCCGAAGGCCATGAAGCAGGCTCCCGACCTTGCGCACCGGCTTGCTGACTCCGGCTGAAACAGTTGAGCCGGCATGAGAGATGCCGCTGAGCAGGTTTGAAACCATCTCATCCACTCTGGTCGCCTGCGCCCGGGTTTTGTCGACCACATCGTCCACGGTGGTATTCACATGCTTGGCCTGATCGCGCACGGTCGCGGAAATCTCGACCAGGTGTCCCGAGATCGTTTTCACCTTGGGGGTCACGTCCTGCACGATGTTCCGTACATCCCCGACGATGGGCAGGGTCTTGCCCTTCACCTCTTCGACAATCGCGAGCAGCTTCTTTATCGTTACCAATGCCGCAACAAGCAGACCGAGGAGAACGCCAACCTCAACGACCACGCTGAGGATAAAGAAAATGATGAACAAAATCTGAATGGTATTCGACATAGGGGCTCTCGGCTTCGGTTAGGTCGGATGCAGGCCGCTTCGGTCGGGGACGGGCCGGAAGGAGGGGGAGCCTCCCGGCCCAGTTTCACTAGCTGGTTTGCCCGTTCCCGCTCGGGATCAACTCTTCCTTCGACTCGGGGACCGTGGTCTGGTTATAGGCCTGCTTGCCTGCCTCCACAGCGGCGCTCAGCTTTTCCTTCTGCTCGGCTACTGCGTGCGCACCCTGGCTGTAAACCTCATTGACTTTCTGCCGCCCGGTTTCGACGACGCCTTTGCCGCGGGAGACATAGTCGTTGACCTGGCCTTTTCCGGCCTCCGTGTACTGGTTGAGCTGTTCCTTGCCGCGGGAAACGTAGTCATTGACCTGGCTCTTACCGCGCTCCACATAGTCGTTCGCATTTTTTTGCACGTCGCGAGACCGCTGGCGCATATGTTCGGTGGAACCCAGGGCGGTGGAAACCAGCTCCTCGCGAGTTTCCTGACCCGCTCTCGGGGCATACAGGACACCCAGCAAGGATCCCAGTCCAAGTCCTGCTAGAAACCAGCTGAACCCGCTGCTGCCGTTTGAGGTGTTCGACATATCGCATCTCCTCCACTGCCTTCAATGACAAGCACCTTAAGGCGCCGTAAGCAGTTATCCACGATGTAGATGCAGGGAGCGGGTTTCGCGCTGTCCCCGGACTGAGAAGCGCCGGCGCAAGCGTCCCGGAAAGCAAAGCGCGGCTCCTCTGGATGGAGCCGCCGATAGAGGCCAAAGCGGAAGCGGATTACTGCACCGTCACCGTGATCTGGGCATTGGCGCTGGTGCTGCCGCTGGTACCGGTCACAATAAGCGTATAGCTGCCGGCTTGCGTCCCGGAGCTGTTACTGCCGGAACTGGACGTGCTTCCACCGCAGCCGATGAAACCCAGGGAGGTAAAGGCCAGCCAAACCACCGCCGCCGTGCGCAGGTTTCGCCAGCCACGCCTGCGTGCCGGAATGCCCCACAGCAGCACTGAGCATAACGCCGTCCCCCCGCCTCCAAGCAGCATCGGCCACCGGGAAGGGATCCCACCGGGCCTCTGCGCTGGAATGAGAGAGGCGCTTTGTGCCGTGGTGTTTACGGTAACGGTTACAGTTGCCGCGTTGTTATTGCTGACGGCAAGCGTTGCCGGAATAGAGCAGATGGGTGAAGCACCAGCCCCGCTGTACTGGACTTTGCAGGTAAGGTTCACCGTTCCGTTGAAGCCATTCGTGGGGGTCAGCGTCACCGTGCCGGTCGCGGGCGTTCCCGGCGTAGCGACATTGATTCCACTGGCTGGCCCAGCGAGCGAAAAGCCCGCGGCGGAGCTGGTGGTCCCGGTCACGGTGATATTCGTGGTTCCCGATGCGCCGGCGTAGTTGCCGTCGCCCGGGTAGCTTGCGGTGAGCGTATTCGCGCCGCTGGCCAGCGCCGAGCCGGGAACGGTAAAGGTCGCGGTCTGTTTGATCGCGCCGTCGGGCTGCGTTCCCTCCACCACAGTCGCGGAAAAATGAGTGCCGTTGCCGGTCAGGGTAATGGCACCGGTCGGCACATTGCCCGTGCTGTCCGTGTCCAACTCCACGGCCACCGTGGTTGAGCCCGAGGCCGCGATGCTTGTCGATCCTGCCTTCAGGCTGATGATGGTCGGACCCTTGCTGATCGTCAGCGGAACGGCTGCTGTCGTGCTGCTCGCGTTGTAGCTTGCGTCCCCGGCGTAGCTGGCCGTAAAGCTGTAGCTTCCCGGCGCGAGATTGTAGAGCGGGTAGGCAAACACACCCTGGCTGTTCAGGGCTCCAGTGGTGACGGCCGTCCCGTTATTCAGGAGCGTTACGCTGCCTGTTGCCACGCCGTGCGAGCCGACACCGGCGTTCAGCGCGTTTGCGTTCAGCGGCTGGATGTAAGCGAAACCGTACTCGCCGTAATAGGCCGTTCTCGGGTTCGGCTGTGGTCCGGCACTCTGGTTCGCGATATCCAGGATGGCAAGCGAAAGAAACGGCGCGCTCGCTTCCGGCGAAATCGTCACCGGAATTGCCGGGCTTGACGTGCTGGGCGCGTGCGTGGCATCGCCCTGATAATAGGCTTGAACGCTATAACTCCCGCCGGGCAGGTCGTTGACCGACACCGTTCCCGCACCGGAGGTGAGTGGAATGATCTGCTTGACTGCCAAGCCACCCTGGCCTGTGTTGGTCGCATTGACAGACACGTCCCCGGCAGCGGCGCTCGGGTTGACGCTCGCCGCGAGGCTGACCGCGGTTCCATGCTGTACCGAAAGGGCATTCGTGCTGCCGTTTAACTGAAGCGAAACGCTGGTCGGAGTAAATACGGCGGTGTCCCAGGCGGAAACCAGCTTCGCGACATCGACGGAACCGAGACCGCTAGCGAGATCGTAATTGGTTCCCGCGTTGTAGCCGGTCAGGAACCCGTTCGTGCCGCAGTTCGGGCTGCCTGCCGCGCAGAGCACGGAATTGTTGCCCGCCGTAACATCGTGGAAGACCGAAGAGTACTGGGTCGAGGCCAGGTTGTATAAAACATTGTTGGCCAGGCCGAGCCGCTTTCCGTTGCCCAAGGATTGAATCACAAGGCCCAACATGCCTGTGAAGGTCGGTGCGGAGGCCGAGGTGCCGCCGACAATCTCATACCCGAACTGCGCGCCGGCGCTGGCCGGGGCGCAATCGGTGTAGGTTTGTGTAGAATCCGCGTTGGTCACATTGTCAGAGCAGAAAACCCACGCTGCTTGGTGCTGCGCGCCACTGGCGGCGAACAAGGAAATGTCGGGAAGGCTGCGGACCGTGCTGCCCGCGAGCGGGGTGCCGGCGAAGGCGCTGCCCTGCTGAAAGGCCGGGATTGGATAGCCGATGAGCGGAATTGCCGAGCCCGTCAGCGCCGAAATGCACTCGCCGCTCGTTGGGTCAACAGCCGCCCCGGTCGGGCAAATGGCGGACGAGCTGACACCCCCGCTGCCGGCGGCGATGCTGGTCGTGGTGCCGCCGCCCTGGAGCGGATAATCGGTTGCCGTGTTCGTGGTGTACGCGCCCGGGGGATTATTGCTGATGGAATCGTTCCATGGGTTTTCCGGGATATAGCTGAGTGCCGAGCCGAAGTCCGCCCCATAGCTCGTGGAGGTACTCTGGGCGGCGGTGCTGACATACTGGCTGAAAGCAGTCGACAAGGTGTCAAAGTCAGTGCCACCCACCGCAATGTTGTACGGGGTGGATGCAAAGCCGCTCACCGCCAGACCCTGCGTCGCCGCGCTTTCCGTATTTGGATCGTCGCACGCTGCTGATCCGTTATCTCCCGTGGAAGTAGCGACCGTAATCCCCTGGGCCGCGGCCTGCTGCCACAGCGCGGCAAGCTGGGCGTTGCCCGCCGCCCCTTCATCGGCCTCACACGCGCCGAAGCTCACGCTGAGCAGCGCGACGTTGTTGTCTTCAACGGCACGCAGTGCGGCGTTGTATACCCCGTCCTGCAGCAGGGCGCTGGCGCTTGAATAGAAGTAGATGTTCGCGCCGGGTGCAATCCCGGCCAGCAACTCGGCGTCAAGCACTGCCTCCACGGCATCTCCGCCGTTGAGAGTGCCAGGGTCTACCCCGTCCACCACCAGAGTTGGATTCGGAGGCGCAGTCTCATTCAGGAAGAGCTTGCGATAGTTCATGTAGTCGGCTACAGGCAGGTCTGAATCATTCACCGTGCCGATGTTGACCCCTGTGCCCGTCAGCTGCGTGGACCCGGTGTAATTCTTGTTCATCGAGTTCGGTGAATCGTAGATGGTTGCGGCATCGGCAGGACCGAGAGCCAGAAACGGCGTGGACGAAGAGGTGTCGGTCAACGCCGGGCGAGCCGCCGCGCTTTGGACAGTGTGGACTTCCCCAGTGGCGGGCGTTTTCTCAACCCGCCCGCGCAGCTCATGCATGGGCCTTGGCCGGAAGTCGTTCAGGGGCGACACGCCTGCGATCACCGGCGCGAGCGCGGCAGGGATCTCAGGGTCGGTTGCGTTGCTCAGGTGCGTCGCGCCGTTGATGAGATAGGAATGAATGCTGGTGTGGAAGGCCTGCGCGACCTGCCCCGTAGTGCCCGAGAACTGAATAAGATTGCGGCTGGCCGGGACGGCTTCGATTTTGAAACCCTGGCTCTGGAGCCAGCTCTCGACCGCCTGCAAATCCTGGTCCGCGATCCCGAACGACGCCCCAAACTCGGCCGGCGTCAGCCATTTACGGTAGTTGGGCGAGTTCGGATCCTGGAGGCTGCCCATGTACTGCTGGAGCGCGGCGTCCTGCGCGGGGCTGCGCTTGAGCAGCATGGTGATTTTGCCGGTAGCGAGACTCGGGGAAGCGGCACCCTGGTCGTAGCGGGCCTGCGCCATGGGGTGGGTATTGCCCTTTAGGGTCACCAGAGCTTGGCCGCTGACCGGCGCTGTCACCCGGATCGCGGGAGTTGCAAGCAGCGGGCGCTCTCCCTGAGCGTGCAACAATGGCAGCGGGAAAAGGGCGGCTGCGCTGAGCGCTAAAGTGGTGTGGAGCTTGGGTCGCATGCTGAGGGTCCTGGGCAAGGGCGGTTACGGGAGACGGTTGCGGGCAGCGCGATCAGGGTGCGCCCAGGGCGGACAGGTTTCAATCTATGTCGACTGCGCTTCTTGTATGGCAGCCGTAGCGGCAGAGTCAAGTCACCAAAGTACTCGGAACATCCACGGTTGATGACGGCAAACGGCGTACAAAGTTGCGGCCTCTTCCCAAAATTGTTTTCGTTCCATTTTGAAACTGTCTCGAGAGTTCCGAGAAGTGTTTCTATTTGACACAGTCTGGGCAGCATGTACCCTTCGAGAGAGCCTCTGTTTTGCCGTCGAAAACAGGACGCCCTTCATTTCCCGGAGCCCCATGCCGCGCTTTCTACCCCGTATCCTGCCCGCCCTGGCGCTTGCCGCGGTTGTTTCCACCCCCGGTGCCCGGGCCCAGGCACCGTCCATGCAGGGCGACACCGCCCGCGAGCTCGCGAGTTTTGAGGGCCGTACAACGGTTAAGGTGCTGCCGAACGGGCTCACCCTGGTCCTGTGCGAGCGCAAGGACGCGCCCGTGTTTTCCTACTTCACCATCGTAGACGCGGGCGACGCCAACGACCCCACGCAGGAGTCCGGCCTCGCGCACATGTTTGAGCACCTGGCCTTCAAGGGCACCGAGGACATCGGAACCAAGAACTACCCCGCTGAAAAAGCCGCCCTCACGAAGCTCGAAGCCGCCTACGCGGCGTATGACGCCGAGGACCTGAAGCGCGTGGGCCGCGACCCAGCCAGGCTCAAGCAGCTCCACGACGCCTACGAAGCCGCCGAGCAGGCCGCCAATCAATACGTAATCCCCAACGAGTTCACCGAGATCGCCGAAAGTAATGGCGCGACCGGCCTGAATGCGGAAACCTCGCTCGACGACACACGCTACTTCTGGTCCATGCCCCAGAACCGCCTGGAGCTGTGGGCGTATCTTGAAAGCGACCGCATCGCCCACCCCGTCCCGCGGCAGTTCTACCGCGAGCGCAGCGTGGTCGAGGAAGAGCGCCGGATGCGCATCGACACCAGCCCGACCGGCCGGCTGGTGGAGCAGTTCCTGGCCGCGGCCTACATCGCGCACCCCTACGGACGCCCCGGCGTCGGCTGGTCGAGCGAACTCGACCACATCACCGCGACCGAGGCGGCGGCTTTCCACGCTCAGTATTACGCGCCGTCCAACATCGTGATTGCCGTGGTCGGCGACTTTTCCAACCAATCCGCGCTGCCCTTGCTCGAAAAGTACTTCGGTGCCATCCCGAACGGCGGCCCCAAGCCTCCAGGCGTCATCACGGTGGAGCCGCCCCAGACCGGCGAGCGCACCGTTTCGCTTCAAGACCCGTCGCAGCCCATGTACCTCGAGGGCTATCACCGGCCCAGCTACCTGGACCCGGACGACGCCATTTACGACGCTATCCAGGACATCTTTTCAAACGGCCGCACCTCGCGCCTTTACCGCAGCCTGGTGCGCGATCAGCGCGTCGCCGCGGCGGCCGAGGGCTTTACCGGCTTCCCCGGCGACAAGTACGCAGGGCTGTTCGGGTTCTTCGCCGTGCCCGCCCCCGGCCACTCCAATGCGGAACTTCGCACGGCCATTCATAAGGAAATAGACAAGCTGCGCACCACAGACGTTTCCGATGCAGAGCTTGCGATGTTTAAAACCCGCGCCCGCGCCGACCTGCTGCGCGGCCTCGACGAAAACCAGGGCCTGGCCGAGCAGTTGGCCGTCTTTCAGCTGCGCTACGGCGACTGGCGCGAGCTATTCCGTCAGCTCGACCGGGTGGATAAAGTAAGCAAGGCGGACATCCGCAGAATCGCAAATAAAGTGTTTACCCCGGCAAACCGGACCTACGCGCAGATCGACCCGCAAACGGCAGGCTCGCCGCCCTCGCCGCAGACCGCCGCTCAGCCCGGTACGCAAGGAGCCGCCCGATGAACCGCCTCCCGACTCGCGCCCGGCGATTTGCTTTCCTGCTTGTCATTTCCCTCCCGCTCGCGGCAACCGCGCAAACGGGCGGCGGGAACCACCCGGTAGTCCCGCCTGACGCCCGGCAGTCCGCCCAGCCCGGTGCGTGGGAGCAGATCGCATTACCCCCACTCGCGCCGTTCAAACCGATTGAGCCGCGCCGGGTCGAGCTCCCGAACGGCGCGCTGCTACTCCTTCAGGAAGATCACGAGCTGCCGTTTGTCGACGGTTTTGTCGAGATGCACGGCGGAGGCCGCGACCTGGCCGCGAACAAAGCGGGCTTCGCCGACCTGTACGGCGAGGTTTGGCGCACCAGCGGCACGGCGCGCATGGGCGGCGACGCGCTCGACGACCTGCTCGAGGCCAAGGCTGCAAAAGTCGAAACCGCGGCAGATGTGGATTCAAGCTCGGTTTCCTGGTCTTCGCTCAAAGGCGACAGCGACCAGGTACTCGATCTGGCCCTCGACCTGCTGCTCCACCCCAGGTTTAATCCGCAAAAGCTGCAGCTGGCCCAGCAGGAGGCGATCGCCGGGATCGTTCGCCGTAACGAAAACCCGGGAGAAGTCGCAGCCCGGGAAGCCGCAAAGCTCGTGTACGGGCCGCAAAGCCCCTACGGGCGCACTCCCGAGATCGCGGATGTACTCGGCATCACAACCGCGGACTTTGAAGCGTTTCACGCGAAAACCGTCTTCCCCAACAACATGATCATCGGCGTGGAAGGCGACTTCGATGCGGCCGCCATGGAAGCAAAGCTGCGCGCATCCTTCGGGTCGCTGCCCAAGGGGATCCCCCTGCCGAAGCAGCCGGAAAGCTTCGCCGGCCCCAAACCCGGCCTGTATCTGGTAGACCAGAAGGACGTGGACCAGAGCAATATCTGGATCGTTGGCCTGGGCATCCGCCGGGACAACCCGGACTTCTACGCGCTTTCCGTGATGAACGAGATCTTCGGCGGGGGGTTCGGCTCGCGGCTGTTCCAGGATGTGCGGACCAAGCTGGGCCTGGCCTACAGTGTGGGCGGCGGCTTCGGCGCGGGCTGGGACCACCCGGCGATGTTTCGCGTCATTGCCTCGACCAAGAGCGCCAGCACCGAAGCCGCCGCCGCTGAAATGCTCAAGGACACCGGCGAACTCACAACCAGCCCTTTCACTGAGGACGAGCTAAAACTCGCGAAGGATCAGGTGCTGAACGGGTTTATCTTTAATTACGACACTCCGGCAAAAGTGCTTGCAGCCGCGGCGAAACTGGCCTTCTACGGCTATCCGGCCGACTTTCTTGAGCGCTATCGCGCGGGAGTCGAAAAAGTCACGCTCACCGACCTCGAACGAGTCGCAAAGACGCACGTGGATCCGCGCAAGTACGCGGTTCTCGTAGTCGGCAACCAGGCGCAGTTCGGCGATCCCTTATCGAAGCTGGGCCTGGGGCCCGCGCAGTCGCTCGATGTCACCATCCCGATCCCCCCCGCGCTGCGGCAGCAAATGGGCGGCGGCCCAGGCGGCAGCACGCCCCCCGCGCAGTAGGAAGGGTTTCATGGCACTGGCAATCGCAATCCTGGCAGCCGGCAAAGGCACGCGGCTCAAGTCGAAGCGGCCCAAAGTCCTGCACACGATCGGCGGTAAGCCGCTGCTCCTCCACGTCATCGACGCCGCGCTCCAGCTCGCGCCCGCAAGCGACATTTACGTCATCATCGGCCACGAGGCAGAGGCTGTGCGCGCCGCAGTCGAGCCTACCGGGGTCGGGTTTGTGCTCCAAGGCGAACAGCGAGGAACAGGGCACGCCATTCAGGAAGTGCTCCCCGCGCTCGCCGGCTACACCGACCTGCTGGTGCTGTCGGGGGATGTTCCGCTGCTCCAGGCGAGCACCGCCGCGGCTTTGCTGGAGCTTCACAATAGCGGGCGCGCGGCCATGACCATCCTTTCCGCCGAGGTGGCAAATCCTTTCGGATATGGACGCATCGTGCGGCGGGAGCCCAACTCACCGGAGGTCGCGGCTATCGTGGAGCAAAAAGATCTCGCGCCCGGGCAGGAGCGTATCCGCGAGATCAACTCGGGCATTTACGCTTTTGCGCTCCCGCCCCTCCGCGACCACATCGGCCGCATCCAGGCCAACAACAAACAAGGCGAACTGTACCTGACAGACTTGGCCGCCCTGCTCACCGGCGCGGGCGAGCGGGTTTTGGCCATACAGGCGCCCTCTGCCGGAGAAATTCTGGGCGCGAACACCATCGCAGAAATGATGGCGCTCGACGCGGCTCTGCGCCGGCAAATCGTCGAGCGCCACATGGCCGCGGGTGTCACTATTTTTCAACCGGACTCGGTCGTCATCGACGCCACGGTCGAGATCGGCGCCGACACCGTGATCGAACCATTCGCGCAGCTGCTCGGCCGAACGCGGGTAGGCACGGGATGCCGCATCCGCTCCTATTCCGTGCTCGAGGACATGCGCCTCGGCGACAATGTTCTGGTCCGGCAGGGCTGCATCCTAACCGGGTCCGTCATTGCGGACGGCGCGCTTCTGGGCCCCTACGCGCATCTGCGGCCGGACAGCACCGTGGGCGCGGGCGCGCACATCGGCAACTTTGTCGAGCTCAAAAAAACGCGCATGGCCGCGGGTGCCAAAGCCAACCACCTGGCCTACCTGGGCGACACGGAAATCGGCGCGGGCGCGAACATCGGCGCGGGCACCATCGTTTGCAACTACGACGGCGTCCATAAGCACCAGACTTCCATCGGCGAGGGAGCGTTCGTGGGCAGCAACTCCGTGCTGGTCTCCCCGGTCACCATCGGCGCCGGCGCGTATGTCGCGGCAGCTTCCTGCATCACGGAAAACGTGCCGGATGGCGCCTTAGCACTGGGGCGCGCGCGCCAGGTCAACAAGGAGGGGTGGGTTGCAAAGCAGCGGGCCGACACCGCCGGCCAAGAGTGCTAGTCCGCCGCCGCGACGGCTTCGAGCTCCCCGGCGGCCATGGTAGCGAGCGCTTCCCGGCGGCGCAGACTGCCCAGGGCGTTGCGCATGCGAATGCGCGCCGAAACCAGCGTTCGGCAGACCGCGGCCTCGTCGCAGCCGAGCAGCCCGGCAATCCGGGCCGGGGCGTAGCCCTCCACATCCCGCAGCAGAAATACGAGCCGTTCCTGCGCCGGCAGGGTCGCGACCGCTTCTTCAAGGTCGGTGCGCCTCACCTGCGCTCGCGCAAAGTTTCCGCTTTCCGCCACGGCGGGCGCGCAGGGCGCGAGCGAGAACCGAAGCTCAAGCTCCCGAAGCAGCGCCTGGTCCACGCCCTCGGCGTCCGGCGCGGGTGCCCGGGCAAACGCCTGCACAAACGTGCTGGTCAGCATCGTTTCCGCTTCCGCCTCGTTTGCGGTCATGTAATACGACACAGAAAAGACCCTGTGCCGGTGCGCTTCAAAAATATCGCGCTGCTTCTGCTCATCCGTGAGGCGCTGGGCTTCAACGGCGGCGATTTCATGGGACGGACGCTGACGCTGATCGAAGGGAAGCAAATACGGCTCCTGTTTTCTAGCTACGGGCAGCTCTTGCTTGTTTTTTCAAAACCACTGGGGAAGAAGCACACAAACGAACACAACTCTACCTTACTGGATGGACGCGGCGCACACAGTTTCGTAGTAGCTTGACACAGGCGCGCACCTAAGCGTCTGCGGTGTGGAGTCTGTGAGCAAGCGGAGCGCTTTTGTGGCACTCTCATTGCAGGCGCGGTGCTTTCGGGGGAAACAGCCATGGCTGGGGAAAGAATTCTGGTCGTCGACGATGAGCAACTGACACGCACGCTGATCGTAGCCTCGCTCCGCAAGGAGGGTTACACAGTGGAGGGCGCGCGCAACGGCGACGACGCGCTCCGCTCGCTCGCGATCAACTCCGTCGACCTCATCATCACCGACCTGATCATGGAAGGCGCTGACGGGATGAAGCTGCTGGAACAGGTGCAAAGCCGCGAACTGCAGATCCCGGTCATTCTGGTGACCGCCATGCAGGAAGCCAACACCGCAATTGCTGCCATGCGCAGCGGCGCTTACGACGTGCTGTTTAAGCCGTATAAGCCGGATGCTCTGCTCACCGCGGTTGAGCGCGGAGTCGCCTACGGCAGTGTGTCCCGCCGCAACACAACCTACCGGAACAGCCTGGAGCATCTGGTGGAAGCGCGCACCAGCCTGCTGCGGGAGGCCATGTTTGAGCTCGAGCGCTCGTACGACACCACACTGGAAGCGCTGGGCGACGCGCTCGACCTGAAAGACACCGAAACCGAGGGCCATTCGCGCCGTGTCACCGCGTATACCATCGCGCTGGCCCGCGCCATGAGCATCGACCCGTCCGATATGAAAACCATCAAGCACGGGGCGTTTCTCCACGACATCGGAAAAATGGCAATCCCGGACGCGATCCTGCTCAAGCCTGGACGCCTGGATCCGGAAGAAACGGCGACCATGCGCAAGCACTGCTACCTCGGCTACCACATCGTGCGCAAAATCCCGTTCCTCAAGGAAGCCGCGGATATCGTGTACAGCCACCAGGAGCATTTCGACGGTGGCGGCTACCCTCGGCAGCTTTATGGTGAGGAAATCCCGCTGGGAGCGCGCATTTTCGCCGTTGCTGATACGCTCGACGCCATTACCTCCGACCGGCCCTACCGCCGCGGGTCGCCCTTCTCCGCGGCCCGCAACGAGATCGCGCGCTGCGCGGGAACCCAGTTCGATCCGCGTGTGGTCAACGCGTTTCTTTCCGTGCCGATCGAGGTGTGGGAGCAGCTCCGGGATGCGATTCGCGGCCAAACTGTCATCGGCAGCAGGGCCGAGCGCTCCCCATCCACGAAAGCTGCCCTCTGAAGCACCTTAGATAAACTCGCTCTCCCGCGGCTCGGGTTCGATCTTCCGCAAGTTTCGTATGCGGCTCAGGGTTCTGCGATTCCACACGACCACAGCGATCCCGCTGAGACAAGCGGAGCTGAGGAGCAGGATCGCCATGCGCCAGCGCGACGGCGGCTCGATTCCCTTCGCGTTCATGAAGCCTTTGAAGGCGAAAGTGCGCGGGCGGTCGCCCGAAATCCGCGCCGTCTGTGGAAAACTTTCTCCTGAAAAATGTAGGGAGGGACTGGCAAAAATCCAGAAAACTGGTATTCTGGGATCACTTCGGAGCGCTAGAGACACTCGCAAGCTGGTTGTCGATAGCAGCAGGGCTCTCCACCCAGCTCTTTAGGTTTTGCTTTACAAGTTGCGTCACTGGCCTCCCGGCATGAGCAGTTCACTGTTCATGCCGTCTTTTTTGCTTCCTGGCGGGCGCGGCTGTAAACTACTGTCGAAGGGGGCGTCACGGTTTCGACGGGATTGTTTCGGACAAAGAGGCATGCCGGGGTGTGAGCACCCGTAATCGCTCGCAAAAACAGAATTGCCAACACTGAATTCGCACTCGCAGCTTAATTAATTAAGTTGCCGTCCTCCTGAGCTTCGCCTGTGGGCCCAGAGAGGACGTCATACAGCAGGCTGGCTCCCCACCCTCGGTCCGTGGGTTGGGAGCGAGATCATCGGACTAGCGTCCGGCTCACCTTGTCCGTTCTGAGGGCCGGAAGCGAAGTCACTGGAACGGGACTGAGCATGGAGCCTCTCTTTGTTACAACCAGTTTCGGACGCGGGTTCGACTCCCGCCGCCTCCACCATTTCTTCCTGCCCCAAACCGAAACACTTGCTTTCCGCGCAACCTGCCCCTAGAATAAGGGCATCTGCTCCAGTGTGAGGTTCTCCATGCTCGGCATTCCCGTTCACGCGCTCGATCCGCAAAGTGCCCACTTCTTCCGGCGAGTGGAACAGATGCTGGGCTCCGGCCCACTCCGTTCCGATAGTGACCTTGCCCGGCTAGTGGAACGCCGCCTGCCTCTCGCCTCACTCGATTCCCTGACCCAAAACGGTCTTTCCGACGACGAAATCTTTGCCTACGTGCTGCCCCGCCGCACGCTGCTGCACCGGAAAACCCGCAAAGAGCCGCTGACCCACGAGGAATCCGACCGCGCAGTCCGCGTGGCCCGGATTTCCGCGTTGGCCGAGGAGGTATTCGGCGACATGGCCAAAGCCGGCCGCTGGCTGCGCAAACCCAAGGTCCGGTTCGACGGGCGCTCCCCGCTCGAGCTTCTGCGAACAGAGTCGGGCGCGCGCCTGGTTGAGGAATTGCTGCTCCAGCTCGATTTTGGTTTCGCTGCGTAAGAGTGGTCCTTTGGCGCATCAGCAATTACGATTCGCTCGACGGCATCGGCGGCCTGCTCACATCGGGCCGCTGGCATAGCCGCGGACGCCCGATCGTGTACCTGACCCGCAATCCGGCGACGGCCCTGCTGGAAACCCTGGTCCACATGGAAACCGACGCCGAAGATCGCCCGGTGCGCATCCAGGTGCTTAAAATCGAAGCGCCCGATACTGTTTCGCACCAAGCGCTCGACGCAGATTCACTCCCTCCGGCGTGGCGCGAAGACCGTTCTTTGACCCGCGATCTCGGCAATCGCTGGCTCGCCTCCCGCGCTTCCCTGCTGCTTGAGGTACCCAGCATTCTCGTCCCGGAAACAACCAACATC
>CAXTVG010000029.1:0-13803 GCA_964247505.1 uncultured Acidobacteriaceae bacterium | reverse complement strand
TGGCGGAGAGACAGGGATTCGAACCCTGGGTACCCTTTCGAGTACGCCGCCTTTCCAAGGCGGTACATTCAACCACTCTGCCATCTCTCCGGCCTGAAGGAAACTTTACCACAGGCGCATGGCGGTTTTCGCTCTTGTGAGGGGGCCGCGACGGGGCAAACCGGCATCCCTCTGCGTGTGGTCACCGCGTGCCGTTCATGCAACTTGCATGCGCTCGGCTTATGCTTGCGGCACCGGGTGCAAAGGCACAAACGCGAAGGGAAGAAGTCATGCCGGAACTGAGCCAGGACCTGCTCGACAAAATGCACGCCTACTGGCGCGCGGCAAACTACCTCACCGTAGGCCAGATTTATCTTCAAGACAACCCGCTGCTGGAGCGGCCGCTCACCCCTGACGACATCAAGCCGCGGCTGCTGGGGCACTGGGGCACGACCACCGGGCTTAACTTTATCTACACCCACCTGAACCGCATTATTTGCGAGCACTCCATCGATATGATGTTCATCATGGGGCCCGGGCATGGCGGCCCGGGGTTCGTGGCGCAGGATTATCTGGAAGGAACCTATACGGAGGTCTACCCCAACATTGAGCAGGACAAGGACGGGATCAAGCGGCTGTTCCGGCAATTTTCCTGGCCCTACGGCATCCCCTCGCACGCCGCCCCCGAAACGCCGGGGTCCATCCACGAGGGCGGTGAACTGGGCTATTCCCTGCTTCACGCGTATGGGGCGGCGTTCGATAACCCGGACCTGATCGTGAGCTGCGTCGTGGGCGACGGCGAGGCGGAAACCGGGCCCGCGGCGGCGAGCTGGCACTCGAATAAGTTCCTGAACCCGAAGACCGACGGTGCCTTGTTGCCGATCCTGCACCTGAACGGGTACAAGATCGCCAACCCGACCGTGCTGGCGCGGATTCCCGAAGAGGAACTGGTCGACCTGTTCCACGGCTACGGATACGAGCCGGTCATCGTCTCGGGCGACGAGCCGATGGACATGCACCGCAAGATGGCCGCCGCGCTCGACCAGGTATACGCCCGCATCCGCGAAATCCAGAAAAACGCGCGCGAGGGCACGGACCCGGAGGTCGCGGACAAGCGCCCGCGCTGGCCCATGATCATCTTCCGCAGCCCCAAGGGCTGGACGGGGCCTAAGTTCGTCGACGGCAAGCAGGTGGAAGGCACCTGGCGCGCCCACCAGGTGCCGCTCGAAGGCGTCAAGACCAACCCCGATCACCTGCGGCAGCTGGAAGAGTGGATGCGCTCGTACAAGCCGGAAGAGCTGTTCGACGAGAAAGGTCACTTCCGCAAGGAGTACGCCGACATCGCGCCCAAGGGCAAGCTGCGCATGGGCATGAACGAGCACGCCAATGGCGGCCTACTGCTGGAGCCGCTCGAAATGCCCTCCTTCGAGCGGTACGGCGTGAAATGCGACCAGCCCGGCAAGACGGAAGCCGAGGCGACGCGGGTTCTGGGGGGCTACCTGCGGGACGTGATGCGGGCCAATCTCCCCACCCGCAATTTCCGGGTGTTTGGGCCGGACGAAACAGCGTCGAACCGCCTGGAAGCAATCTATGAAGCCTCTCCCAAGCGCTGGGACGAGATTTACGAGGACGTGGACGAGAACCTCGCGATTGACGGCCGCGTGATGGAGGTGCTGAGCGAGCACCTGTGCGAGGGCTGGCTTGAGGGCTACCTGCTGACCGGCCGCCACGGGTTTTTCTCCTGTTATGAGGCGTTCATCCACATCATTGACTCCATGTTCAACCAGCACGCGAAATGGTTGAAGGTGTGCCGCGACCTCCCTTGGCGCAAGCCCATTGCGTCGCTCAACTACCTGCTGAGTTCGCACGTATGGCGGCAGGACCATAACGGGTTTTCGCACCAGGATCCCGGCTTTATCGACCACGTTGCGAACAAAAAAGCAGAGGGCGTGCGGATTTATCTCGCGCCTGCGCTCGCGCAACTATGTCAACTTGATCATTGCGGGCAAGCAGCCCGCGCCGGTGTGGCTGGGCATGGAGGACGCCGTGCGCCACTGTACCGCGGGCCTGGGCGTGTGGGCCTGGGCGTCGAGCGACGGCAGCACAGGCCCCGACGGGGGCGGGCAGCCGGGCGAGGACTGCGACGTAGTGATGGCCTGCGCCGGCGACGTGCCGACGCTCGAAACCATGGCCGCGGTTTCCATTCTGCGCGAGCGCTATCCCGATCTCCGTGTCCGGCTCGTCAACGTGGTTGACCTGTTCACGCTGCAGCGGCCTAGCGAGCACCCGCACGGCATCCACAACGAAGACTTCGACCGGCTGTTCACCAAAGACAAGCCCGTGATCTTCAACTATCACGGCTACCCGGCACTGATTCACTCGCTCGTAAACGGGCGCGCCAACGAGCGCAACTTCCACGTCCACGGCTTCCGCGAGGAAGGCACCACGACCAGCCCATTTGATATGTGCGTGCTCAACCACATCGACCGGTTCACGCTGGTGCTCGACGTGGTGCGGCGTACGCCCAGGCTGGCCGCGCACATCGCCCAGGCCGAGCAGATCCACTCGGAAAAGATTCAGGAGCACAAACTCTACGTGTCCGAGCACGGCGAAGACATGCCCGAGGTGCGCAACTGGGAGTGGACCGGCAGTGGCGGCGAAAACAGCAAGGCGAGCAAATCGACCGAGCACACGGGGGGAGACAACGAGTGAAGCCGGTTCTGGTGCTCAACTCCGGGTCGTCTTCGCTCAAGGCAGGGCTTTTCATTCCCGAGGCGGGGGCAAACTTCGCGGGCGAGCAAGCGCTCATCACCGCGCAGGCCAGCGGCATCGGCCAGGGCGGCGGCACTCTTTCCGTCCGTAACGCTTCCGGCAAGGAACTGGCTTCCGGCGGCCATACGCTCGGCTCGCAGGAAGAAGCGCTGACCGAAATTGCCGCCGCGCTACGAGTGCACGGCGGAGGGGCGCAGCCGGGGGCAGTCGGGCACCGGATTGTTCATGGAGGGCCGCGGCTGATGGAGCCCATCGCGATCACGCCCGGCGTGCTCTCAAGTCTCGAAAATGCAGTGCAGTTCGCCCCGCTTCACCTGCCCGGTGCACTCCGGCTGATCGGGCAGGCCTCGCAGCTTTATCCCGGAATCCCGCAGGCTGCCTGCTTCGACACGACCTTTCACCGGACCATGCCTCCCATCGCGAAACGCCTTCCTGTCTCGCGCGCGTGGGCCGGGGCTGGTGTCCAGCGGTACGGCTTTCATGGGCTCTCCTATGAGTCGCTGGTGGGGCAGCTGCGCGCGGAGCCCGGCCGCCTGCCGGACCGGATAGTGATGGCGCACCTGGGCAGCGGCTCCAGCCTGTGCGCCGCGCTGCGGGGTGCCTCCGTGGACACGACCATGGGCATGACCCCGTCTGGAGGTATCCCCATGGCGACCCGCACCGGCGACCTGGACCCCGGCGCGCTGATTTTTATGGCGCGGCAAGGGCGCCTCACTCCCGACGCGCTGGAATCGGAAGTCGACCATAGGTCGGGTTTGGCGGCCGTTTCGGGTGGCAGCGGGGATATGCAGGCGTTGGAACAAGCCATGAACGCGGGGAACGCCGATGCCGCGCTGGCTTTTTCCATCTTTGCCGCCGCCGTTGCGAAGCAGGTGGCTGCTCTCACCGTTTCGCTCGCGGGCCTCGATCTGCTCGTTTTCACGGGCGGCATTGGGGAGCACAGCGCGGCTTTGCGCGCGGCGGTTGTGGAGCGCCTCGCTCCCTTCGGTTTCCGGCTCGACGCTGCGGCGAACGCCCGGCACGCACCTGCAATTGACGCGCCCAGCAGCATCGTGCCCATCCGTGTACTTCCCGCACAAGAGGATTTGGTCATTGCCGCTCACACCCGGCGGCTGGCTAATCTAGCCTGAAATGCCGGTATTGGCCGGAAGATAGCGCCGCCGCCCGCGCACCGGCCGTGGCGGGACCGGTATCCTAGGGCGAGCCGCTCGCATGGAGAAAGAGACCAAACCAACGATGCGTCTGCTTCACATCATCCACAACCTCGCGCCTGCCGGCGGGGGGCCGCCGGAGCACCTGCTGCAGCTCTCGCGGGGGTATCGCGAGGTGGGGGTCGAACCGGAAGTCTTGTCCCTGGATGCGGCCAACGCGGACTACCTTGCCCGTTATCCCTTCCCTGTCCACGCCCTTGGGCCCGTTCGTACCACCTTCGGGTACAGCGCGGCCGCGCGCGACTGGTTACAGGTGCATGCGCGGGACTATGACGCCTTGATTATTGACGGGCTGTGGCAGTACCCGGGGCTGGCCGCGAGCACGGCTGCGCGTGCGGCGGGCGTTCCCTATCTGGTCTTTCCCCATGGCATGCTCGATCCCTGGTTCCGCCGCCAGTATCCGGGAAAGCACTTGAAAAAGCAGGCGTTCTGGTGGGCGGGCCAGTACCGCGTCCTGCGCGACGCCCACCGCGTCGTGTTTACCACAGAAGCCGAGCGGGAACTCGGGCTTGAGACTTTCTGGCCGCATCGCTGGCGCGACGCCGTCGTCCCACTCGGCACTAGCCGCCCTGCCGGCGACCCGGAAGCGCAGCGCGAGGCTTTTTTTCGCGCCGTGCCCGGCCTCCGCGAACGGCGCTTTCTTCTGTTCCTGAGCCGCATCCACCCGAAAAAGGGATGCGACCTGCTCCTGCAAGCGTTCAGCCGAATCGCTCCGCAGAACCTGGGGCTGGACCTGGTTATGGCCGGTCCTGACCCGGATCACCTTCGCCCCGCTCTTGAAGCGATCGCTGCCGAGCGGGGCGTCGCAAGCCGGGTCCACTGGCCAGGCATGCTTCAGGGCGACGTGAAATGGGGAGCTTTCCGCGCGGCAGAGGCTTTTGTGCTGCCCTCGCACCAGGAAAACTTCGGCATCGCCATCGCCGAAGCGATCGCCTGCCGGCTGCCCGTGCTGATTTCGAACAAGATCAACATCTGGCAGTACGTCACCGAGGACGGCACCGGCTTGGTCGAGGACGACACAGAGCAAGGCGCGTACCGGCTGCTCGAGCGCTGGTTGACGCTCGGGCCCACCGAGCGCGTTGCCATGGTGAATCGTACAGACGCCTCCTTTGAAAACCGCTTCTCCATGCGCCGATGCGCGGAACGCATTCGCGCGCTGGTCGAAGAAGCGAGGGCAACGCGCCCTGCCCCCTCCAGCATCACTCCGGTAATGAGCGCACGTCGCGGCTGAGCGCTCGGCGCCTTGCCGGCTGTGGCAGCCGAATCGGGTTGCCCTTGCGGCAGGGCCCGACTTACCCTCTGGCAACGTGGTCATCGCGCCAACAAGGTCCAAGCTTCGTAGGCAAGCAGACCTACAATGCCAAGGCCGGCATTAAAGAAAAGCGCGATGCGGAGCCCCATGAAGATACCCGGCGCGGGCTCGGCGATTTCCGGCTGTATGTCCGTGCCGGCGCGCTGCAAGGGTGCATTCTTCAGCAGCGATTCCAGGCTGGGATTGAGGGTCTTTTTCGCGGCGGGCGCGAATGGTTCCACCGGCAGATGCGGTGCCTGGGGAGCGGGATGGGTGTGCGTCAAGGCAGTTGTGTGCATGGCAGGAGATCCTTTCCGTCCCTGAATGTATCGGCGGCTGCCGGGCATCCCTTGAGTATTTTGACTGGAAAATGCTTTGCCGGCCCGTTCTGGCACGGCAGCTCGTCCAGTTCCCGAATTGGAACGCGCGACCGGCAGGGCTTCTGCTTTGCCGGGGCGAAACCGTCTCGCCCCATTTTCTTGACGCCCTCCCGCCAGCCTTCTAGATTGAAGGGAGACCACAGAAAAAGGTGACCGACGGTGTCTTCCGCCCCGCATTACTTCTGGAACTACCTGCCCCTGCTTATCCAGATTGTTGTCGCGCTCGGCATGGGCTGCTCCATGGCCGCCGGCTCCTGGTTTATCGGGAAGCACCGGGCCAGCAAGGCCAAGCTGGCCGCGTATGAGTGCGGCATCCCGGCGGAGGGCGACGCGCGCGGGCGCTTTTCGGTTCGCTTTTATATGGTCGCGATGCTGTTCATCCTGTTCGACGTGGAAGCGGTGTTCATGCTCCCTTGGGCGGTGATCTACCGCGAGTTGCCGCATATAACCGGCTCGCGCCTGTTCGGGTTTTGGGAGATCGTTGTCTATCTCGGCTTCGTATTTGTCGGGTTTTTCTACATCTGGAAAAAGGGCATTCTGGATTGGTCCTCAGATAAGGCGGATTTGTAATGGCAGCAGCAGTGCTCGATCGGGACCAGGTCCTTTCTGAAATGGCTCAGAACCGCGCGGTCGCGGCGCTCGGGCCGGACGTGATCCGGGACGCCAAGTTTGACCGCGGCGAGCTGACCCTGACCATTGCGCCTGAAAACATCCGCGCCGCGGCCAAAACCGTCCAGCAGGCCGGGTACAATTTCCTCGAAGACGTCACCGCCGTCGACTGGCTCCCGGCTGAACCGCGCTATCAGGTCACCTATCACATCCTTTCGCACGGCTTGAAAGAGCGTGTCCGGCTCCGCATTTTCGTCGACTCGGTCATGGGCGGCGCGGATTCGATCACCCCCGTGTGGCCTTCGGCCGACTATTACGAGCGCGAAGTGTTCGACCTGTTCGGCATCCGCTTTCATGGCCACCCTAACCTGCGCCGCATCATGATGCCCGACGAATTTCAAGGGCACCCTCTGCGCAAGGACTTCCCCGTGGAGGGGTATCGATAATGAGCAGCTTTACAGAAACCGCATCGCTGATCGCCCCCCGCCCCGAGGAACCGACCAAAGACTCGACCATGATCCTGAACATGGGTCCGCAGCACCCGTCCACGCACGGGGTTCTGCGGCTGGTGGTCGAGATCGACGGCGAAACCGTGCTACGCATCGTGCCTGATATCGGGTACCTGCACACAGGTATCGAGAAGACTTGCGAGGCGAAGTTTTACCAGCAGGTGGTCCCGCTCACCGACCGCATCGACTATCTGTCCCCCATGAGCAACAATCTCTGCTACTGCCTGGCCGTAGAGAAGCTGTTGCAATTGGAAATCCCGGAAAGGGCGCAATGGCTGCGGGTCATGCTCAACGAGCTGACCCGGTTGAACTCGCATCTGGTGTGGCTGGGTACGCATGCCATGGATATCGGCGCCCTCACGGTTTTTCTTTACTGCTTTCGTGAGCGCGAGGACGTTTTGCGCCTGTTTGAGCACGTTGCCGGCCAGCGCATGATGACCTCCTACTTCCGCATCGGGGGCGTTTCGCTCGAGCCGCCGCTGGACTTCTTCTCGCTGGTCCAGAACTTTATTAAGCGCATGCCGTCGAAAATCGACGAGTACCAGAACCTGCTTTCCGGCAATCCGATCTGGATCGAGCGACTCAAGGGCGTCGGCTACATTTCGGCTGAAAATGCGATCGCGCTTGGGGTTACCGGGCCGCCGCTGCGCGCCTCGGGCGTGGACTGGGACCTGCGCCGCGACATGCCCTACACCAGCTATGAAAAGTTCCAGTTCAAAGTCCCCCTGGGCACCAATGGCGATGTGTGGGACCGTTACGTGATTCGCCTGGAAGAAATGCGCGAGTCGGTCAAGATCATTCAGCAGGCGCTCGACGGCATGCCCGAGGGCGAGATCACCGCGGACGCCCCCAAGATCGTGCTGCCCGACCGCGAAAAGATGAAGACCGAGATGGAGTCGATGATCTACCACTTCAAGATCGTCACCGAGGGCTTCCCCGTTCCGGCCGGCGAGGTCTACCAGGCGATCGAGAGCCCGCGCGGCGAGATGGCCTACTACGTGGTCTCGGACGGCACCGCCAAGCCTTATCGGGTCCACATGCGCAATCCTTCGTTCGCGACTCTCCAGGCGCTCGACACCATGTGCAAGGGCGCGCTGCTCGCCGACGTGGTCGCGGTCATCGGGTCCATTGACATCGTTCTGGGCGAAATTGACCGCTAGCATCGGCGAGTTCGCGGCGCGCCAGGAGATGTGGGTCTCCTTCGGGAACCTGCTGCGCGCCTACCTCGCCGCCGCCTCGCTCGGGCAGGAGATCCCGCAAGCGATGCTGGTCGAGGCGCGCCGCAGCGAGCTGCACCTGGAAGGCCCGCGCCGCACTATCAAGCTCGACCTGCAGATGCGCTCGGGCGAGGGCTACTGGGCCATTTACGATGTCCACGCCCCCGACTCGCTGCTGGAGGAGGGGGCCTTCCGGCTGGCGCTGGACGGCACATTTTCGTGGAGCGGGAAGCCGGGCACGCTCGAAATGGATGCCCTGGCCGAAGCACTCGCTACACTGGTATTGACCTAAAAGAGGATCGACCGAAGATGAGTACGCAGACCACAATCTTCTCGCCCGAGTTGGCCGCGCGCTTCGACCGCCTGGTCACGCTCTACCCCGTCAAGCGCTCGGCGCTCGTCCCCATGCTGCTCTACGCGCAGGACGAGGTCGGCGCGGTGACCGACGCGGTCGTAACCGAAGTCGCCGAGCGGGTCGGGATCACCGAGCTCGACGTGCGCAACGTGCTCTCGTACTACTCCATGCTCCGCACCAAGCCCGCCGGCACGTTCAACATCCAGGTGTGCACCAACATCTCCTGCATGGTGCGCGGCGGCTACGAGATCCTGGAGCACTGCCGCCGGCGGCTCGGGATCCACGAAAACAAGGGTATTTCAAAGGACGGCCTGTTCTCAGTCGAGGAGGTCGAGTGCATCGGCGCTTGCTGCTGGGCCCCGGCCGTGCAGGTGAACTACGACTACGTCGAGGACGTGACCCCCGCGTCCATGGACGCGACCATTGAAGAGTACCGGGCCAAAGCCCGCCCGCAGTAGCGCTTGCGGTAAAGCCGCATGAGTCCAAGGAGCCGCGCATGTATCTGGTATCGCATCCCGACGAAGTCAAGGTGATCTCCTTCCGCTTCGGCCAGGGCGCCGAAAAGATCGACAAGTACATCGAGCTCGGCGGCTACGAGTCCGCCCGCAAGGCAATCGCCATGGGCCCCGAGGCGATCATCAACGAGGTCAAGGCTTCGAACCTGCGCGGCCGCGGCGGCGCGGGCTTCCCCACCGGGCTTAAATGGTCGTTCGTCCCCAAACAGTCCGAAAAGCCCAAGTACATCCTGGTCAACGGCGACGAATCGGAGCCCGCGACCTGCAAGGACCGCCCCATCTGCCAGTACGACCCGCACTCGGTGATCGAAGGCACCATCATCGCGGGCCTCGCGGTCGGCGCGAAGCAGGGCTATATCTACATGCGCGGCGAGTACCGCTACCTGCTGGACATCATGGACCGCTGCATCGCCGAGGCTTATGAAAAGGGTTTCCTGGGCAAGAACATCTTCGGCATCGAGGGGCTGGACTTCGACTGCATCACCCAGACCGGCGCAGGCGCGTATGAGGTCGGCGAGGAGTCGGCGCTCATGGAGTCGCTCGAAGGCAAGCGCGGCATCCCCCGCATCCGGCCGCCCTTCCCCGCGGTCGTCGGCCTGTACGGCGGCCCCACGGTGATCAACAACGTCGAAACCATCGCCAGCGTGCCCCACATCCTGCGCATCGGCGCGGCCGAGTACGCCGCGATCGGCACCGAAAAAAACGGCGGCACACGCCTGTTCGGCATCTCCGGCCACGTCGAGCGGCCTGGCGTCTACGAGCTGCCGATGGGCTACTCGCTCCGCAAAGCGATCTACGACGTCGCGGGCGGTATCCCGAACGGCCGCAAGCTCAAGGCCGTGGTCCCCGGCGGCTCGTCGACGCCCGTGCTCAAGGCCGACGAAATCGACGTCGGGATGGACTTCGACCAGCTCGCCAAAGCCGGAACCATGCTCGGCTCGGCCGGGATCGTGGTGCTTGACGAGACGGTTTCGATGGTCGAGTTCGCGCTCCGGACCATTAAGTTCTACCAGCACGAAAGCTGCGGCTGGTGCATCCCCTGCCGCGAAGGCACAGACTGGCTGCGTAAGACCATCTCGCGCGTCTACCAGGGTCTGGGCGTCGCCAAGGACCTGGACAATATCAAATACCTGGCCGACAACATGATGGGCCGGACGTTTTGCCCGCTGGGCGACGCGGCGGCCATGCCGACCATCGGGTTCATCACCAAGTTCCGCGATGAGTTTGAGGCGTTTCTAGCAGAAAACCCGCCCACGCCGGGGCTGATCCTGCACGAGGCGCCCGATAATTTAGTGCAGCTCGCGGCGCATTGAAACCGAAGGAAGCAGTACGCATGGTCCAGAAAGATGGCTGGCGATTCAAGACTCAAACCGGCAGCCATCGCCACTTTGTGCATCCCGTGAAGCCGGGCAAGGTAAGTATCCCGATGCACAACGGGGACATACCGATCGGCACATTGCGCAACATCTTGAAGCAGGCAGGGCTCCTATGACGAAACAGTATCTGGTGGTGTACGAGAAGGGTTTGAACAATTGGGGGGGCTATTCTCCGGCGATCCCCGGATGCGGGTCCACAGGCGCTACGCTTGAGGAGATGCGGGTCATGATGAAGGAGGCTGTTGAGGGCCACTTCCAGGTCATGGCAGAAGACGGTGATATCCTTCCCGAGCCTACCAACGCTGTCGTTGACTTCACCGACGAGACGCTTGCTAATGGCGTTGAGTTTTGCATAGTCGAATGGCTCGAAGTACGCATGCCCGCACAGGTAACACTAGCCGCCCAGCAAGCCGCGCTCCAAAGCAGCGCCCAGGAACAAGTACACCATGGCTGACGTTAAGCAAGTATCCCTCACCGTCGACGGCAAGCAGCTCACCGCCCCCGCCGGCACCCTCCTCATCGACGCCTGCAAGCAGGCCGGCATCGAAATCCCTGCCTTCTGCTATTACCCCGGTCTGTCGCTCCAGGGTGCTTGCCGCATGTGCGTGGTGCGGGTTGAGAAAATGCCCAAGCTTCAGACCGCCTGCACCACCCCGATCGCCGAGGGCATGGTCGTCACGACGGAAAGCCCGGAGATCGCGCAATCCCGCAAGAGCATCCTTGAAATCCTGCTCGGCAATCACCCGCTGGACTGCCCGGTTTGCGACGCCGGCGGCCAGTGCGAGCTCCAGGACATGACGTTTAAATACGGCGCGTCCGAGTCCGGCTACGTCGAGAGCAAAAACCACAAGGAAGAGCAGCAGTGGTCGCCGGTCGTGTACTTTGACCGCCCACGCTGCATCCTGTGCTACCGCTGTGTGCGCGTGTGCGGCGAGGGCATGGACGTGTGGGCGCTCGGCGTGCAGAACCGCGGCTCGGCCTCGGTGATCGCGCCCAACATGGGCGACCACCTGGACTGCGAAGAGTGCGGCGCCTGCATCGATATCTGCCCCGTGGGCGCGCTGACTTCCGGCACCTACCGCTACAAGACCCGGCCCTGGGAGATGAACCACACCGCGACCGTCTGCACCCACTGCGGCGACGGCTGCCGGACCACGCTCGGCACCCGCGCCGACAAGGAGGGTGCGGTCATCGTGCGCGGCGATAACCGCGACAAAGGCGGCCCCAATAACGACTTCCTGTGCATCAAGGGCCGGTACTCGTTCGATTTCGCGAACCGCGAGGACCGGATTACCAAGCCGCTGATCCGCAACGCGGCGGGGGTGCTTGAGCCGGCGACCTGGGAAAAGGCGATCGAGTACGCGGGCAAGCGTCTGCGCGAGATTCGTGACGAGCGCGGCGGCGCTTCTATCGGCGTCATCGGGTCGCAGCGGACCACGAACGAAGAAAACTACCTGCTGCAGAAGTTCGCCCGCGTGGTGCTCGGGACGAACAACATCGACCACCACCGCACCGCCGACTACCCGGCGTTCATCGCCGCGCTGGGCGGTGCCGCCGGGCGCAGCGCCAGCATTCGCGATTTCGAGAAGGCCCCCGCGATGCTGGTGCTCGGCAACGACCCGACGGAGCAACACCCGTTGCTGGCCTGGAACATCCGGTCGAACGTCCGCCAGAACCGCGCCAAGCTCTACCTGGTGAACGACCGCGAGATCAAGCTCCGCCGCCAGTCCAAAGCGTTCGTGCAGGTGCAGCCGGACGGTTACGGCGCGTTTGTCAGCTACCTTGCCGGGCAAGCCTCTGACTTCCAGGAGAACGAAACCGCGCAGAAGTTCCGCGAAGCCATCGCGGCTGAACCCGAGCTGGTGATTGCGTTCGGCTCCGAGTTCCGCGGGCGCGACCTCGAAGCCCTGGTCCGCTGGGCCGCGACCCTGCCCAACGCGAAGCTGGCCGCGCTGGGCGATTACGTCAACTCGCGCGGCGCGGCCGACATGGGCGTGCTTCCAGACTTCCTGCCCGGCTACGTTTCAGTCGCCGAAGGCGGCGCGTTTGCCGAGGAGTACGGCGCGAACCTGCCGCAAACCCCCGGCAAGAATCTGGTCGAAATGTTCGACGCCGCGGGCCGCGGCGAACTCGCGGCGCTCTACGTCGTCGGCGCCAACCCTGTGTCGCGCTACGGTGTCGACCCCGCCGCCCTCGCCAACACCTTCGTGGTTGTGCAGGACATGTTCCTCACCGAAACCGCGGCGCTGGCCGACGTGGTGCTCCCGGCGGCCTACCTGTATGAGAAAGCCGGTACCGTGACCAACACCTACGGCGATATCCAGTTGGTGAAGAAGGCGGCCGACACCGCCGGCACCCGCTCAGACTTCGAGCTGATCGTGCGCGTCGCCGACCGCATGGGCTTTAAGGCGCAGGCGCTGGTGCCGTTCGGAAAGGGCCTGCGCGGCGACCTCGGCCAAAGCCGCGGCGCGCAGTCCGGCGAGGCCGACCGCCATGCTGTGTGGCTCGCCGCCAACAACTATGAGCCCAAGCTGAGCCCGTTCGATCCGTTCGCCACGCTCGACGAGATCCAGCGCCTGGTCCCGGCCTACGCTGTGTCGCGTTTTGAGCTGCTTTCGGGCCGCGACAAACCGATGCGCACGGACCTGGTCCAGATCACGCTTCCCGCCGACCGCGCCGATCTTGTTCTCCCGGCGCACGATACGCTGTTCACTTCAGGTACACTGGGCCGTTACTCACCCGTGCTGCACCAGGTGCTCGAAAGCCGCGAAACCCGCCCCGCCGCCGAAGCCGCGGCGGACTAAGTTTCGCGGGTCCGGCCGCCACTTTTGAAAGACAAAACGGAAGGCTCAAACGCGCGTGTCCACACTGCTGATATTTTTCCTGCTGAGCATCTTGAAAATCGCCGTGGTGCTGGTCGTCTATCTGACCGCCGTCGCCTACACGGTCCTGCTGGAGCGCAAGGTCGTCGGCCGCATCCAGAACCGCTGGGGCCCCTCGCGCGTGGGCCCCTTCGGCCTGCTCCAGCCGCTCGCCGACGGCGCCAAGCTGTTCCTCAAGGAAGACCTGCTTCCGAGCGGCGTGTACCGCCCGCTCTACATCGCCGCCCCGGTCATCGCACTCGTCTGCGCTCTTACCTCCATCGCGGTCATTCCGTTCGGCGACAACATCCGCTGGCACGGCGTCGACATGTTCGAGATCGCCGACGTCAACATCGGCCTGCTCATCATCCTCGGCGTGACCTCGGTCGGCGTCTACGGCATCGCGCTCTCCGGCTGGTCTTCGAACAACAAGTACTCGCTCCTTGGATCCTTAAGAGCCTCCGCGCAACTGATCTCGTACGAGCTCGCGCTCGGCCTCTCGCTGGTCGGCGTGGTCATGCGCGCCGGCTCCCTGCGCCTGCGCGACATCGTCGATGTGCAGTCGGTACACGGTCTCGCTAGCTGGAACTTCTTCGGCGGCTTCCAGTTTGTCGCGTTTTTCATTTATCTGATGGCCGCCTACGCCGAAACCAACCGCACCCCGTTCGACCTGCCCGAGGCCGAAAGCGAGCTGGCCGCCGGGTACCACACCGAGTACTCCTCCATGA
>CAXTVG010000028.1:0-14023 GCA_964247505.1 uncultured Acidobacteriaceae bacterium | reverse complement strand
CTACCTTCCTGGCGTTCACCGAATCTAGAACAGTGCGCTTAGGAAAGGTGGGAAAGGCTGCATGGATAAAGCGGCAATGCTGGGCCAGATTCTCGAAGCAAACCCGAAGGACGCCTTTGCGCGCTACGGCCTTGCGATGGAGTACGCCGGGCGGGACGACTTCGAGCAGGCGCTCCGGGAGTTCGAGACGCTGCTCCGCGACAATCCCGGGTACACGCCGGGTTACTTCATGGCCGCGCAAACCCTTCAGCGCGCGGGCCGCACGGGTGAAGCGAAGCAGCATCTCCAGCTCGGCATCGAAAGCGCTCGTCGCGAAGGCAACAGCCACGCGGAGCGCGAGATGCAGGCAATGCTCGACGAGCTGGAGCTCGACAGCTAGTCTCCGCCTTGTAAAGCGGGAACTGCGCTGAACTGAAAGGCTTGAGTTGCGATGAAGATCGCTTTATTTCCTCTCGATGTGGTGCTATTCCCCGGCGTGCCCTTGCCGCTGCACATCTTTGAGGAGCGCTACAAAGAAATGATGATGGACTGCCTGGGCGGCGGCGCGGAGTTCGGCGTGGTCCGCGCTCAGCGGGAGGGGCTCGCCATTGTTGGGTGCACTGCGGCGATCTCGCGTGTGCTGCGCCGCTATCCTGACGGTCGCATGGACCTGCTGTGCGAGGGCAGGCGGCGCTTTGAAATTGAACAGCTGGACAATACGCGGTCTTTTCTGCAGGCGGAGGTGGATTTTTTCGAGGACGATCCATTGGACTCCACCCGGCAGGAGCGCGCGGCTTGCGTCGCGCTGCACCTGGAAGTTCTGACCCTGGCCGGGGTGGGGCGCGAAAGCTACGCCTTAAGCCTCGACCGGTCACTCTCATTTCAGCTGGCCTGGGAACTGCCGGCCGACCTCGGCTTCAAGCAGGCTTTGCTGGTGAGCCGATCGGACCGGGAGCGCACCGCGATGCTGCTCGCGTTCTACGAAGACATCCTGCCCAAGTTGCGGATGGGCTCCGCAAGCAGCAGCCGAAACGGGCACGGGCACATTATGTAGCCCCCGCGGAGGGCGCGCCCGGCCCTCGTTTATTCTGAAAACAGCCGTTTTGCCCTTTGTTCATCGATACGCTTCCCCCTTACCGGTGAGCATGGAGGAGTTTTCTTTTCCTTCTTCTCCCCCCAACTCAGGAGCCACCATGTCCACCACCACGCAGACTGTTCCAACCCTCGCCACCGGGCGCGATGCCCTGCCGAAGACGCTGGGAGAGCTGCGCAGCCACCCTTTGTACGGCGAGGCCCGGCTGCGCGACCGCTCCGTCAAAGACGAACTGCGCGAAAACCTGCTCGCGCGTTTGCGCACGTCGCGCACGTCGCGCGAACCGCTATTCCCCGGCATTGTGGGATATGAAGACACGGTGGTTCCGCAGATCGTGAATGCCGTGCTGAGCCGGCACAATTTCATCCTGCTGGGTCTGCGAGGCCAGGCGAAAAGCCGCATTTTGCGCGCCCTGACGCATCTGCTGGACGAGTGGGCACCCTTTATCGCGGGCTCGGAAATTCGCGACAATCCCTGGAAGCCGCTCGCCAAGCACTCGCGCGATTTGCTCGCCGCGCATGGCGACCACACGCCGATCGCCTGGATGAGCCGGGACGACCGCTACGTGGAAAAGCTCGCAACGCCTGACGTGACCGTGGCCGACCTGGTGGGCGACCTCGACCCCATCAAAGCCGCGCGCGGCGGCCAGGACCTGTCGAATGAGCTGACTATGCATTACGGGCTGCTGCCGAGGGCCAATCGCGGCATCTTCGCGATCAACGAAATCCCCGATCTAGCGGGAAAAATCCAGGTCGCGCTGTTCAACATCATGCAGGAAGGCGACGTGCAGATTAAGGGCTACCCGGTCCGCCTCCAGCTCGACGTCGCGATCGTGTTCAGCGCGAATCCGGAGGACTACACAGCGCGCGGCAAGATCGTGACGCCGCTTAAAGACCGGATCGGCTCCGAAATCCGCACCCACTACCCGGAAACCCTGGCCGAGGGCATCGCCATCACCGAGCAGGAAGCCTGGGCCGTGCGCGGCGCGGGCGAAATCGAGATCCCGCGCTACCTGCGCGAGATTGTGGAGCAGATCGCATTCACCGCGCGGGGCGACAAGCGCGTGGATAAGCGGTCGGGCGTTTCGCAGCGGCTGCCGATTTCGACCATGGAGCTGGTGATCTCAAATGCCGAACGCCGGGCGCTGCTGCACGGGGAAGACCTGGTGCTGCCGCGCATCAGCGACCTGTACACCGCCATGCCCGGCATCACGGGCAAGATCGAGCTCGAGTATGAGGGCGAAATGCGGGGCGCGGATGTCGTCGTCCGCGAGTTGATCCGCACCGCGCTGGGCTCGGTGTACGACGGGTACTTCGCTGACACCAACACGCAGCAGATCGAGCAGTGGTTTAACCTGGGCGGCTCGCTCAAGATCGACGACACGGAGCCGAGCTCGGCGATCGCCGCGGAATTGAAGCAGATTCAGGGGCTGTTTGAAAAGCTGCAGCCCTTAGGCGTGAAAGCCGAAGACGCTCCCGAGCGCATCGTGGGCGCGGCGGAGTTTCTGCTGGAGGGCATGGTCGCGCACCGCCGCCTGAGCCGCAATGAAGAGCGCGGCTTTGCGGCCGGAGACCGCAGCCGGCGCAATGAGCGCGACCGCGGCGCCGGCGCGGATGAACAAGCGTATGAGGCGTGGCAGACAAAGCGCTCGAAGCGCGGTGGCTTGAACTGAAACAGCTTCCCTGACGCTGAAAAGCGAAGGGACGTGCTCGGCTTGGTCAACCCCCGTAAGCTTCAGGGTTATGCCCGTAAAGCTCACGTCGGCACCGTGTTCTCGAACAGAAAAAGCCTCGCTCCAGCGAGGCTTTTTCTGTCGAGTCCTACACAAACCCCAGGGTTGGAGTAGAAAAGTTGGACAGCCCCGGAAAGATGCCATTGAGCTCCGAGCCCGGGACGCCAAACCAGGCGGCCAGTGTGGCCATGTACTGTGAAAGCGAGGTCGTGGGCACGAACCGTCCTGTGCCGTCCAGGTCGTCTGGCCCATTGATTTGCAAATTCGGCATGCTGCCGACAATCCTGCCGCCCTTCACTGCGCCGCCGAGAACCAGGTGATGGCCGCCCCACGCGTGGTCTGTTCCGCCCGCGCTGTTCATCGCGAGCGAGCGCGAGAAATCAGACGCTGTGAATAGGGTCACATTGTTGTACAGACCAATCTCTTGCATGACCTGCATAAATGTTCCGAAGAATTGGTCCATCATGGGAAACAGCCGCGACTGAGCATCACTCTGGCCCGTGTGGGTGTCATATCCCTCCGCGTCGATCAGGAAAATCTGCCGCCGCGCGCCGATGGCACTGTGCAGCTGCATCATGGTGGCCACGGTGTAGAGCTGGGCAGAAAGCGGATTACTTTGAGGGAAGCTGGTGGTAAACCCTTTCGCGCCCCCAAGAATGCCGTTATAGAACGAGTTGTACTGGTATGCCTGCTTGTAAATCTGCTCATCGGCCTGGATCAGGCTGACGTTGTTGTCGAAATTGAGCAGCTGCTGCGCCGCGGCCGCGCGCGGGTAGCAGGCCATGTTTTCCGAACACCAGAAGGATTGCTGACGCGCACCGTCGTTGGCCTGGAACGGCACCGCCGATTTGCCCCGTCCGAAATTGGAAGCATTGCCGACCAGCGTTACCATGGGCAGGCTCGGAGAGTTGTAGGAGCTAAGCGCGTCCGCGGTAAGCCCGGCCCAGCTTTGCGTCAGGGTGGGGTTATAGCCTCCCGACTCCCATGTTTCCTGCTGGGAATCGTGCGCGAACAGCAGGTTCGGCACCTGCGCGGCGGATGCTTTGTACTGGGCCGCCGTGGTGGGCTGGACCAAAGGCCCCACGTTGGCGACCATGGCGGCATTGCCCGAAGTGAAGGCATGCTGGAGGTTGATAAAGGCCGGGTGGAGGCCGAAGTTCGTATTTGGCAGCGAGAGCAGCTGCCCCTGTCCGACGCCGGCCGATCCACGAGCCTGGCTGTAAGCGTTGTACTGCGCGCCGTTGATCGGCACCAGCAGGTTATTGCTGTCATTGCCGCCGCGCATAAAAAGACACACGATGGCCTTGTAATCGTTGCCGCCGGCCGACTGCGCCAGGGCCGACATAGAGCGGAGCGGGGACAGGCCCGACATTTGAGCCAGGGCCGCCCAGGACGCGGATTTCAAAAAGTTTCTGCGCTGCATAAGATTCTCCGTGGTTTCCTAGTACATAACCCTGTACTGCGGCGAGGTAACGATGAGGTAAATGACGCAGCGCACCATGGTGCCTGTGTCTAACTTCTGGACCGAATTTACGATGGCCTGCTGCATGTCCTGCGTCATAGTGCCGTGCAGGAGCAGCGCGTCCATAAGATTGACAAAGTTGGTCGCTCCTGAACTCGCCGCCGTTTGGTACCACATACTTTTAGGGCCGAGCTCGAGTGAGAATTCGTTGGCCTTGGAGGCGGGAAGGTTGAAGTTATTGTTCAGAGCGTCCTGGAGGTGCAGTGTGGCCCACGTAATCGTGACCGTGTTTTCGTTCGCAAACTCCGGCGCGTATAAGCCGTTAGGGATCTGGTAATTGGGCGAGTAATAACTGAACACGCTTGGCTCATCGTGCGGAACCTCGTCCAGGTTGGCAAGCCAAATACCAAACACACCATCATAGAAGCCGAGGTTGGGGGCTGTGGCGGCTGAAGTCGCCGAAAGGGAGCGCATCACGGAAGCCCACCAGAGAATCGGGTCGCGAAGTTTGCCGCCGTTCGGGTCGGAGGCGGTAAGCGAGTCGGCGGCGCGGGCTTCCGGGTCGAGCAGGATCGCGCGTAAGACTGCCTTCATATCGCCGCGGACGCCCGAGCCGTTGTTTGTGAACACACCGGCAACGCGGCTGATGTAGGCCGGCGAGGGATTGCTGCGCACCAGAGATTGAATCAGGCGCCGCGACACAAAGGGAGGCAGCGACGGATCGTTGAAGATATTCTGGAGCGCGCCGTCGAGGTCCTGCTGCGCGCTTTGTCCCGCCGGCAGCACCGTGCCGCGCAGCAAAGCCTTCGCCCCAGAGCTGTGCGTGCCCGCCATGGGGACCATGGGGCAGTTCTGGCCGGGGGGCAGCGGGTACCAGTAGTAATTGGCCCGGGACGGGACGGAGCAGTCCGGGTTGGCAAAGGTCCAGCCGGTGTACGCGAGGGCAAAGTTCTGCACCTGGGCCGCGGTGTAGTTGGGGACGGGATTGCCGCTTCCGTCAAGCTTCGGGCTGCCGTCCTGGTTCAGCGCGGTGGGCCCGATGGAGAACAGCTGCATCAGCTCGCGGGACCAGTTCTCATCCGCGTGCTGGCCGGCGGCGGGAGCAAAGCTATCCGCCATATTCAGGTAGGTGCCCATGGCCGGCGACAGCGCTACGTCGTGCATCAGGGTGTACCAGTTGCCGAAGGCGTCGTTGGACAGGATATTCAGAAAATTCGGCATATACCGGGCATCGACCCCGGACAAAGAAACCACGAATAACTTACTCAGCTCAAAGGCGACCCGCTGGCGAAGCTGGTCTTGGCCGAAAAGGATATCGTTCCACCAGTAGTACTCGGTGGCGCACTCGAAGGAGCCGCAGTCGCCGGCGGTAACCGGCTGAGGGTTTGCGGCCGGGATCAGATAGGGCGGCTGCGAGAGTTGCTGGTTAATGTACGCGCTGACGCCAATCTTCTCCACATTGAAGACATCGTTCGATGTGGGGCCGAAGCCGGTCTGGTTCAGGATGCGGCCCGCGGCTTGCAGGGAGGTCGAAGTGGACGAGTTCCAACCGGTATTTACCACCGGACTGCTCTGCGCAAATGCTGCAATACAGGACGCCGCGAGCGCGCCCAAACAGGCTGCGCGCGTAAGCACGCGGCCCGATCGGTTCAAGGGGTTGTTGCGGAAATTCATTGCTCTGCTCCTTCGCTGTGAGTACATTACCCGAACTTTCCTGGGAGACAAGAGTTAATTTCTTAATGGTAATTTTTGACTGAGTGTTTTGCCTGCTTCGCAGATATTACCCGGAGTTTTTGAAGATATGACATTCCCCATTCTGGGGATTTTTAAGAAAGGTAACGGTACTTATGCGTTAGGGACGGTCTCATCGGGGCGGCTCAGAGCAGAGCGCGCCTCCTTTTCTCCCACCTTGGAGGAAGGCTTTAAGGTGGGCGCTGCCGCATCAACAGCTCCGCGGCGCTCCGGTTGCGCCGCCTCCGGCAAAAGCGGAAAATAGTTCCATGAAGCGCGTACGCTATACGAAGTACAACGGGGACCTGGCGGCCGAGCTGGATATGGAAGCGCTGCTCGAAGCCCTGAGCGACTACCTCCTCGATTCAGGCTTTCAGAACCCAATGACTGAGTTTCAAGACCTGGACCAGACCATGGAAGACCTGAAGGAGGCGCTGCGGCGCGCGATTGAGTCGGGCGACCTTTTCGACGAGGAAACACGGGAAAAGGTGGAGAAGCTGCAGGCGGAAGGTAAGTTTGACCAGTTTCTCGACCAGCTCATGGATAGGATGGAGCAGGAGAATTACATCCGCAGCAAGGGCGACCCTTCAGCCGAGCCGGGGCAGGGCCAAAGCGGCGGCGGCGAAACAGAGGCTCGATTCGAGGTCACGGACAAGAGCCTCGATTTCCTGGGATTCAAGACGCTGAGCCACCTCCTGGGCTCGCTCGGCAAGGCGAGCGCCGGCCGCCACGACACGCCGCACTACGCGACCGGCATCGAGAACAGCGGCGGCTCCAAGCAGTACGAGTTCGGGGACACGCTCAACCTGGACACGACCGCGACCCTCGGCTCGGCGATTGCCCGCCAGGGCGCGCACATGCCGCTGGAGCTCGAATACTCCGACCTGCACGTGCACCAGTCCGAGTACCAAAGCTCCTGCGCGACGGTAGTCATGCTGGACTGCTCGCACTCCATGATCCTGTACGGCGAGGACCGGTTTACCCCGGCCAAGCGCGTGGCCATGGCCATGTCGCACCTCATCCGCACCCAGTACCCCGCGGACTCGCTGTCGCTGGTGCTTTTCCACGACTCCGCTGAAGAGCTCCCGATCTCGCAGCTGCCGCGAGTCAAGGTGGGGCCGCATTACACCAACACGCGCGAGGGACTGCGGGTGGCGCGGCGCATCCTCGAGCGGCAGCGCAAGGACATGAAGCAGATCGTCATGATCACCGACGGCAAACCCTCGGCCCTGACCCTGCCGGACGGGCGGATCTACAAGAATGCGTTCGGACTGGACCCGCTGGTGGTGAGCGAAACGCTCGAGGAAGTGAACCGCTGCAAGCGCTCCAACGTGATGATCAACACCTTTATGCTCGCGAGCGACTACGGGCTGATGCAGTTCGTGCAAAAGGTGACTGCCATGTGCCGGGGCAAGGCCTACTTCACCACGCCCGATACGCTCGGCGAGTATCTCCTCATGGACTACATGCAGCGCAAGATGAAGACTGTCCACTAGCGCGCGTAGGGCCACTCGTCGGCGACTACGTCCAGGTCGTTCAGCATGGCCATCACGGCTTCTACATTGCGTCGCATCTGCGGGCGCTCTTTCCTGGGGGTTGCGGGGTCTTCCTCAACAGCGACCACACGGCCGTAGGGCCAGCTTCCCTCGGGCAGCGCGCCCAGCGCTTCCGGCAAATCGATCAGGCGCAAGCTCAGCTCGCGCTTGCCCTCGCCGGCGGCGGTAAGCGTGGTTTGCGGCAAAACCCCGTTCGGCAGCGAGCTCCCGGCAAACAGCACACGCAGGGTAATGGTCTTGCGGCCGACGATTAAAAACGGATTGCCCCAGGTTTCAGGCGAGCGCACCTGGAGGTAGCGCGCCTTGGAAGGAGGCGGCAGTTGCGCGAGCTGCGCTTCCGCGGCCTGGATTCCTTTCCGCGCAGCGACGGCTTCATCGGCCTGCTGCTGGCGCTGCGCGGCCTGCTGGGCTGCTGCTGCTTTATCCGCCTCGGTGGCATGCTCTGTACATCCGGCGATGCCCCCGGCGAGAGCGAGAAGAAGAGCGAGCGCGGGGCGAGAAGGCTTCATCCGCGCCGCCGTTCATCCGGCTGCCAGGCCTCGCGGCGGCCGCGAGCCACCGCGTCCAGCACGCCGTTCAGAAAGTTGATCGACTCGGGGCCGGAATAGCGCCGCGCTACCTCAAGCGCCTCATTGATCACGATCGGTGCCGGTGTTCCCGGAAACCCGAGGATCTCGGCAATGCCCATCTTCAGCACACTGCGATCCACGGCCGGCATGCGCTCCAGTCGCCAGTTTTGCGCGTGTTTCGCGATCAGCTCGGCGATCTCCTCTTCTTTAATGTTGGCGACGCGGTAAAGGTCTTCCGCGAAGCCGCGGACATCGGGCTCCACTTCGTCGCGCGCTTCCCAAAACACCTTGCGGACCTGCTCGGGGCTTTGCTTGCCCACATCGGCCTGAAAAAGCATTTGCATGGCGAGTTCGCGGCTTTTGCGCCGTTTGCCGCCGGGCGCGCTCACGGGCGAGCCTCGATTTTCCGGTGGAGCGAGGCCATTTCAATCGCCGCGGAAGCCGCCTCGAAACCTTTGTTGCCCGCCTTCAGGCCCGCCCGGTCCAGCGCCTGCTCCAGTGTTTCGCAGGTGAGCACGCCGAACGCGTGGGGCACGCCAGTCTCCTGCTGCGACTGGCCGATTCCGCGCGAAACCTCGTTGTAAATCGCCTCATAGTGGGCGGTTTCGCCGCGCAACAGCACGCCCAGCGTCACAATCGCCGAAAACCGGCCAGTGCCGGCGAGAGCGCGGGCGGCATCGGGAATCTCCCAAGCGCCGGGAACGCGCACCACTTCAATCTCTTCGCGTTTCGCGCCCGACCGCAGCAGACAATCGAGCGCGCCCCCGAGCAGACGGTCGGTGATTACTGCATTCCACCGCGCGACCACGATAGCAAACCGCATGCCAGTGGCGACGAGGTCGCCTTCGAGCGCTGCGGCCTTGTTCTTCAGCGGCTCCGACCATTCCCAGAAAGCGATGGGGATGCCCGGAACGGGTTGTACCGTAAACAGTTCGCTTTTCCAGTCCGTGGGGGCGATCGGGCTCAGGCGTTTTTCTACTTCCGCGTCATTCGCGCCCATGCGCCGCAGCCAAGCTTCGGCGGCCTCGCGCGCGGAGCCCAGAGCCGTGGTTTCCACCAGCAGCTCGGCGTCCACGGGCATCATGCCGTCCACCCACTCGACCGCGCCCACCGGAGCGCGAAAGCTCGCGCCGCGGCTCGCTTCCATGTCCCAGCCCGGGCCTGGCTCGAAGCCGAGCGCGGAAAAAAAGCTGTGCAGCCGGTCATAGACCGCGGGCGTGCTTGTGGACCGGAGAAGCGTAAGCCCTTTGATCATACTTTCCAAGATAGCAGCTTGCGAAAGCGAGTTTTACGCATTCGCCTGGGGTCGAGCGCTTGCACTCCGGTCAGCGAAAGCATCTGCAGACGACCACTCCCGGCACGCCGGAGCCGGGCTTTCGCGAGCGACTACCTGAAGCTCCGCCCGTTGCTCCACGCTCCCAAAAAGATACCTAAGGATTTTTCGTGCGCTAAACGTCCCCACTCGCGAGGAACCGAGCTCGACTTTTGCGACGCATCCAAACTATTCGTTTCCTAGGCTTGCCCTGGATTCTTCTGTTGCCGGCCACGCCGAGCAGCTTTCCTCCCGTTCCCCAATCGTTCAAGGAGCCATTCCCTATGTTCATGCGTTCTGAAAAGCTGCTGATTCCTCTCAAGAAACCGGAAAGTCCCGATCCCAACGGTGCCGCTGCCATTCAGGAGCTGCTGGGCGGCAAGTTTGGCGAAATGTCTACCCTGAACAACTACCTGCACCAGTCGTTCGGCTTCAAGGAGAAAAAGAAGCTTAAGCCCTTTTACGACCTGATCGCCAGCATCACAGCTGAAGAATTAGGCCACGTCGAGTTGGTAACCACTGCTATCAACCTGATGCTGGAAGGCTCGACGAAAGAGGGCGACCCAGTCAGCGCGCCGCTGGAGGACGCGAAAAACCTGCGCAATACGCACCACACCATCGTGGGCGTCGGCGGGCAACAGGTCATTGACTCAATGGGCCACTTCTGGACCGGGGCCAACGTGTTTTCAAGCGGCAACCTGGTTGCCGACCTGCTGCACAATTTCTTCCTGGAAACCGGCGCGCGCATGCACAAGCACCGCTGCTATCAGATGACCACTAATCAGGCTGCGCGCGACGTGATCGGCTACCTGATGGTGCGCGGCGGCGTCCACCAGGCGGCCTACGCCTTGGCCCTGCGCAAGGCCACGGGTGTGGAAATCACCAAGATGCTGCCCACTCCGAATATCGACGACGCGAAGATCCCGGAAGCGCGTATGTGGCAGGACATTGGAAGCCACCGCGTGCTGTACACCTGGTCGGAATCCGATTACGCCGACGTCAAGGGAGTATGGTCGGGGCCGGCAGATTGGGCCGATGGTCAGGAGCTTGAGGTAAAAACCGGGGTGCCGGACTACGCGGCCGAAGGTCCGGTCATTAGCGGCTCGCCGACTCTGTTCTCGCCCGATTACGCGCCCGAGGAAATCTACGAGATCGCGGCGCAGCTTATGAAGAAGGGCGGCATTTCCCCGCTGCAGCCGGGTGATGGCAAGCACTCGCGCTACCAGGGCAGCACGGCCGACAGCCCGGGCGCTTCAGCCCAGCCAAAAACCGGCGCGAAAACCACGGAAGTCCATCCAAAGAAGTAAATCGGTCCAGCCAAACACAGGAGCCATGCCTCGCTTTCGAGACGTGGCTCCTCGTAGGCCGAATCAAAGGGAAGGGCTGCGCACTTCATGCTCGCCCCGCCCTTGCCTTTCCTTGTAAGCTCGAGTGTGTCTATGGTTGGGGCGGTATTCCAGCACCTGCGGCGCGCTCTATGGAAGGCCTTCGGCCACAACGCCTTTACCATTGCAAAAGCGGCGGCCTATTCCGAAATCCTGAGCCTTTTCCCCGCGCTGCTGGTCGTCGCCTGGCTGCTGGGTAAAGCACCGGCCAGTGAATTGGTGCGCAGCGAAATCCACGGACTGCTGGCCGACCTGCTGCCGCCGGATACGATGGCTCTCGCGCAGGGCTACTTCACACCGAACTCGGGGCGGTCGCACCGGCTGCTGGTTTCCGCGGGCATTGTGGCGCTGCTGGCGGCCATGGGCGTGATGCTGTCGCTCATGGAGGGATTTCGCCGCGCTTACCGCTTACCGCGCGGCCAGTTTTCCTTCTGGAAAGAGCGTCTGGTTGCGCTGCTGCTGATCCCTTCGACCCTGATCCCGATGCTGTTCGCAACGGCATTTGTGGTGTTCGGCCACCAGATCGAGCTGTGGATGATTGCAAACGCCGACCACGAGCTGCGCGCCTGGGTGCTCCTGGGCTGGCGCGGAGCGCGCTGGCTCATCGCGCTGGCTACGGGCGTGGCAGTGTGCCAGGTGATTTTCCACTTCGCGACCGCGGTGCGGCCGCCCTGGGCGCGCACCGTGCCGGGGGCCCTGCTTGCCACAGGTACATGGTTTGGCTCTACCATGGCGTACGGCTGGTATGTGACGCGGTTCGCCGACTACTCGCGGGTATACGGTTCCCTGGGCGCCGGGATCGCTACCATGGTCTGGTTGTACTTTGTGTCGATCGCGACGCTGGTGGGGGCGGAGTTTAACGCGCAGGTCTACCCGATGTGGGACGAACAGGGCGCCTCGACCTTTGCCGAGGACGACGCGCAGGAGTATCCGGACTGCGCGCCGGAGTGGGTGCCGCGTGTACGCAGCGGGCCGGGATAACAAGTGAGAGATGGGAGCAGGCAGGATGGAAACAACAGGAAGCATGCTGGCGAGGCCGGCTGAAGTAAGCGCATGGAGCGGGGCCGCGGGGCTGCGGCGGGCGAAGATCGTCGCGACCCTGGGGCCGGCCTCGGGCGATGAGGCAACGTTTCGGGCGCTGGTGCGCGCGGGTCTTGATGTCGCGCGATTGAACTTTTCGCACGGAACGCAGGAGAACAAGCTCCGTCTGATCGAAATGATCAGAAAGGTTTCCGGCGAGGAGCAGAAACCGGTGTGCATCCTGGCTGACCTCCAGGGGCCGAAGATCCGCACGGGCAAGCTCGAAGGGCGCACGCCGGTGCTGCTCGAGGCCGGGCAAATGCTGTGGATCACGCCCGAGGACGTTTTGGGCACCAAAGAGCGGATCGCGACGACCTTCCCAACCCTGGCCGAAAATTTAGAGCCGGGGTCGCGCATTTTGCTCTCCGATGGGCTGATCGAGCTGCTGGTCGTGCGCATCCTGGGCGAAGACATTGAGTGCGCGGTGGTCAACGGCGGACTGTTGGGCGAGAACAAAGGCATCAACCTGCCCGGAATCGCCGCGCGTGTGCCATCGCTCACCGAAAAAGACGCGGAAGACCTGGAGTTCGTCATCGGCGCGGGCGTGGACGCAATCGCGCTCTCGTTCGTGCGCAATGCGGAGGATGTGCGGCTCGTCAAGGACCGCATCACTGCCGCGGGGGCCGACATCTGGATCATTGCCAAGCTCGAGAAACCGCAGGCGATCGACAATGTGGACGAAATCCTGGAAATCGCGGATGGCGTGATGGTGGCGCGCGGCGACCTGGGCGTCGAGGTGCCGCCCGAGAAGGTTCCGGCGATGCAGAAGCTCATCATCCGTCGGGCTGCCGAAGCGCGCAAGCCTGTGATTACGGCCACCCAGATGCTCGAATCCATGATTGACAACCCGCGGCCCACGCGCGCCGAAGCCTCCGATGTCGCGAATGCGGTCTACGACGGGACCGACGCGGTGATGCTTTCGGCGGAAAGCGCCGCGGGCAAGTACCCGGTCGAGGCGGTCAAAATGATGGCTAAAATCGTGCTCGAAACCGAGGAGCAGATGCGCGAGCTGCCGTCGATTTACCCGGTGCGGGTGCGGGCGCACGCGACGACCGTGACCGAGTCGATCTGCGAATCGATGGCGCACGCGGCCAACGATCTCGACATTAAGGCGATCGCGGTATTTACGGAGACGGGGACGACAGCGCGGCTGTTGTCGAAGCGGATGCCCAAGCCCCCCGTGTGCGCGCTTTCGTCTTCGCCGTCGGTGTTGCGGCGGATGAGCCTGTTGCGGGGCGTGTTCCCGCTGGCCTGCGGCAAGGCGGCGACCACCGAGCGCATGATTGAAACGGTCGAGGACGCGCTCGAACGCAGCCATTTCGCGCGGCCTGGGGAAATCGTGGGCATTGTTGCCGGAACGCGGACAAACACGGGGTCTACGAATTTCATGCGGATGCACGTACTTGGGGACCTGGTGGAATCATCGGCGAAGCGGGACGGAGCGTAAGGGTAGCCGCAAGCCCTTCTACAATGGGGCATGACTTCCCCTTTGAGCGGCGACGCCGCACTCGAAGCCGTCGATGCACTGCTGGCCGGGGTAGGGCTGGAGCATGGGCGGCGGCAGCTTTCGCGTGCCGGGCACACGCTCCAGGCCCGGCACCCGCGGCAGGAAACGCCCCCTAAGCAGAGCCGCGAACCCGTTTCCGGCGACGCGGGCGCAGTGCAGCTGTTTGCGTCGGCAGCGATGGCTCTGGCCGGCGTTCGGCATGGATTCGCCGGGCGCACCGGCGGCGTCAGCACGGCTTATGGCGAGGGTGAGCTCAACCTAGGTTTTACAGCTTCCGACCCACGCGGCAATGTGCTCGAAAACCGCGCGCGCTTGCTCCATCGCGTCTTCGGCGGGGCGCGCCCGCTGGTCACCCTGCGGCAAACGCACTCCTCGCTCGTCCACCGGGTCGGCCGCGAGCACGCGGGCGAAGAAGCGGCACTGACCGGCGACGGCCTCATGACGGATGAGCCGGGACTAGCGCTCGGCATCCAGACCGCGGACTGTGTGCCGGTGTTGGTCGCCGATCGCAAGCGAGGAGCCATGGCGGCTTTTCACGCAGGCTGGCGCGGGACGTTGCGCCGCATCGTCGAGGGTGGGATCGGGCGCCTGCCGCTGGAGTGCGGGTCGGCCCCGGA
>CAXTVG010000027.1:1298-14115 GCA_964247505.1 uncultured Acidobacteriaceae bacterium | reverse complement strand
GCCATCGCGGTCATGGGTTGGTCCTTGAGCAGGACCTTGCGGATCGTGAAGTAGGTAGGGAAGTCGAAGGGCGTCGTAAGTCCCGTGTCGACGCTGCCGTTCAAGTCATCGCGCGTGACGCCGCTTGCGAACGCGGAAGTGATAACCGGGTCGCTATTGAATACCTCGCCCACGCTCGTGAGGCTGGGGTAAAGAGCGTGCAGTTGCGCGTGGAAGCCGTGCCAGAAAGGCCGCCCGACATAGGGGAAGGTATCGATGCGGAGCCCGTCGGCACCGGTCTGCTCCACCCACCAGATCGCGTTTTGGGTCAGGTACTGCGCGGCGTCCGGGTTTTCCTGGTTCATGTCCGGAAGCGTGTTGGCGAACCAGCCCTCAAGAATATCCCGCTGGTCGCGCCAGGCCGCGTGCGGGTTGACAAGCGGCGCGAACTCACCCACTGCCTTGTGGTGATCGGCCAGGGTGCCGTGGAACCAGTCCGGCTCGGGCTCGTCCGTAACCCAGGGATGCTTGGGGCCGATGTGGTTCGGCACCGTATCGAGCACTAGCTTCATGTGCTTCGCGTGGAGCGCCTCCGCGAGCGCGCGCAGGTCGGCGAGCGAGCCGAAGTGCGGGTCCACCGCGTACAGGTCTGTCGCGCCATAGCCGTGATAGCTGCTTTGCTCGCCGGTGTTGGAGTAGACGGGCGTGATCCAAACGGCGGTGATGCCGAGCGACTGCAGGTAGTCGAGGTGGTCCATGACCCCACGCAGATCGCCGCCGTGCCAGCCGCGCGGTTTCGCGAGCTCGGCCGCGTGGTCCGGGCCGTCGTTCGCCGGGTCGCCGTCGGCGAAGCGGTCGGTCATGATGAGGTACATCACGTCCTTTGACGAGAACCCCGCGAAGCCGTCCGTAGGGTTCCGGCGCTGCTCGAAGTGGAACTCCGCCGAGGTGCTGCCGCCGGGGCCCGACGCCGTGACGCGCACGGCCTCCCGCGCGGCGGGCGAGGCGCCCAAATCGAGCACCGCCCAGTGACCGTTGGCTGAAATATGCTGCGAGCGAATCCGCAGCGCCGGGTCGCTCACGGCAAAGGTGCTGCCGGTAAGCTGCTCACCATGCACCAGGAGCATGGGATCCCCAGGCATGTTGGCCCACCAGTTCGGCGGGTCGATGTGCTCAATCACCGGCCGCCCCCAGGCGAGCGGGGCTGCCAGGAAGAAAAGGAGAAGCAAGCGAAGCGGCATAGCATGTGGCCTCAAGGATTGCACGAAAAAGCGCCGCACGGTGGAAGCCATGCGGCGCCGGTTTGGTTGGAGTCGACGGCCTAGAACAGGAACCGGACCGCCATCTGCATCTGCCGTTCGGAGTAGTTGCGAGTACTGGTGATCTGGCCGAAGGTCCCGTCCGAAAGATTGGTGTCCGGATTGGTGAACTCAGCCGTGTTGGTGACGTTGTACACCTCGGCCCGCAGCTCCGTGCCGAAACGCTCGGTAAAGTGCAAGGTTTTGAAAAGGGAAACGTCGCCGCTGGCAAAGCCCGGCCCGTAGAATCCGTTGCGGCCGGTGTTGCCCTCCGTGCCCGGGGCAGGCGCGGAGAAATCCGCCTTGACCAGGTACGGCCGGCTCAGGACGCTGTGGGTGATGGGGTACGGCCCGCTCTGGTTGGCGCGCAGGCTGTAGGTATTGCCATAGTTCTGCACGCCGATTACTGAAAACGGCGTCCCGGTCTCTGCAGTCACAATGGTGTTGAGCTGCCATCCGCCCGCAGCCAGCTCCAGCCCGCGGCCCCAGTTGTTACCAAACGCGCGGCCATGCCCGAATGGCAGATCGAGCAGCGCGCTGGCGACAAAAGCGCTCCGCTGGTCAAGGCCCGAATTACCTTTATTCAGCGCGTGATTGTAAGTGTAGATGGGGCTCACGGCATAGAAGCCAAGATAGCCATCGGTGTTGTCGATGTTATGCGACCAAGTGTAAGAGCTGGTAAGCACGAGGCCCCGGACCGCGCGGTAGTTCAGCTGGGCTTGAAGGCTGTTATAGTGAGCGACTCCGTCAGTTTTGTTCAGGATAACTTGCCCGAGGTTTGGATACGGGTTGGGCGTGGTAGCCGGTGTTCCAAGAGGATTGGTGTTCTGGATGTAGCCGGTCGATAAGTGGGTGCTCTTGTTGCCGACATAGCCAACCGTGGCCACCGTCTTGGTCCCGATCTGCTGTTGCACCTGCAGGTCGTACTGCTGGACATTCGGAAGCTTCTCGTTCCGCTCCACGGCAAAGCCGTTGATGCCCGCGGGCGGGTTATTCGGATCGAAACCGGGTCCGAAGCCGGGCTGGGGCAGCGCTGCCGTCGCGGCTGTGCTGTTTGCGCCCGGCGGCGGAACCTGGCCCGCCTCAGGAATCTGACCCGTAAAGGCGATGCGATAGCCCTGAGCTGCCGTGTAGTTCACGCTGCCGCCGAAGGGAACCTGCTGCCCAAGCTGGTTATCGATGCCGCCGCGGTCGAGAAAATAGAAGATTCCATAGCCGCCGCGCAGGACCGTGCGGCCCGTGCCGAACATGTCATAGGCGAAGCCGAACCGCGGGCTGTAGTTCCCGTAATTGTTGTTGATGATCGTGTCGGGAACGCCGTTCACGCCTGCAAGCTCGATCGTGCCGTTTGCCGGGTTGATGGCCGATTGGCGGTTGTGCTGCTCCGTGGGCCAGGTAATGATCTGGTAACGGAAGCCCAGGTTGAGGGTCAGCCGCTGGGTCGCTCTCCAGTCATCCTGCGCGAAAGCACCCGCTTCGTAGTTGCGCGTGCCGTAAAAGCCGCTCTGCGCGCCAATGCTGTAGTAGTCCGTGAAACCGGAAAGCATTTCGGCCGGAACAAACCCAGTCGAGTCGCCCGCGCCAAAGTTAAAATAACCCTTGCCTGAAATAGGACGGAAATACGCCACGTCGCGGCGAATTGCCAGCACCCCGAACTTCATGCTGTGCCGCGACCTAACCACACTGACGGCATCGTTCAGCTCATAGGTGTTCTCCGGGACTTTATAGTTTCCATAGTCGCCCGTGTAGCTGATGGTATTGCCGTTTCCGCCGATCAGCGCACCACCCCCTAGGTTGGCTGTACGGTTCGCGTTCACGATGCCCAGGGCAGCCGAGATAGGCGACCCAGAAAATGGGGGAACGTAGGCAAAAGTGTACCGGTTGTACCCCGCGCGAAACTCATTGATGACGCTGGACGAGAATGTGTGGGTGTCGCCGAGCGCATAGCCGCGGCCGTGTACAAAGTTCTGGCCCGACGCAAAACCCGCGGGCAGGTTGGGCATCTGTGAGGTCCGGGTAAAATTGCTGTTGTCATAAATAAACCGGAAGAAAGCCCGGTCGTTCTGCCCTAAGTTCGCGTCGGCGCGCACGTCAAAATTGTTATAGTGCGTGATGTTATTGCGAACGGTCTGGTAGTTGTTCTCCGTGCCGTTCACGGTTCCGGGCACGTTGGGCAGCGGATAAGCGTTGAAATAGTTCAGCGCTGCTGCATTCAAACGATTCGCCGGTACGATGTTGCCGGTGTAAGGAATACAAACGCCGGGGGTGGTTTGGGAATCGTAAACGGCACCGTCGACGTACACCGCCTTACCGTTCGGGCCATTCGGATACAAATTGGGGCAGAACTGGTATGCAGGCGCTGCGGTGATGCCGGTCGTTCCCAGAGTCTCAGAAAAGTTGCCCGTGCGCATGAGCGGCGTCGGCACAGAGATAAGCTCAGCGTTCAACGGCTGATTCTCGCGCAATCCCTGGTAGTCGCCGAACAAAAAAATGTGGTCCTTCCAAAGCGGGCCACCCAGGGAGCCGCCGAAGGTATTGCGCTTAACGGTCCGGGCCGCGGTGGGCGGCGCTCCAATGAAGCCGTTGTTGGGGGTCGCGTCAAACAGGCTGGAGCGCCCGAACTCAAATGCCGACCCATGAATTGCGTTTGTGCCCGACTTGATAGAGCTCTGCACAATCGCGCCGCCGGCCCGCCCGAACTCCGCCGGAGCTGTGCTCGTGTTCACGCGGAACTCTTCCGTGCCCTCGATATCCGGGAAGAAATTGAGCGTGTTGACCAGGGATTCATTGTTGTCGATGCCGTCCAGCAGGTAATTGTTCGCCTGCGGGCGCAGGCCGTTGCTTGAAATGGAGCCGCCGCCGGACTGGTTGTTGCGGAACGTTTCCGCGTCCCCGTTAATGCCGGAAGCCCCGTTTCCGTAGTTGCCGCGAGTCACGCCTGGGGTCAACAGCGCGAGTTGCGTGAAATTGCGGCCATTCAACGGCAGCTCTGTCACCTGGCGTCCCTGAACGACCTCGCCGATCGAGGAGGTCGCCGTGTCTACGAGCGGCGCCGCATCCGTCACTTGCACCTCAGTGGCGGCCGTTCCGGGCGCAAGGTGGAGATACAAGCTCTGCGTCTGCGAGACCTGCAGGTTGAAGCTTTGCGCCGTGGTCTGGAATCCGTCGTGGCTGGCCGTTACCTGGTAGTTGCCGCGGGTCAGGGCGGGGAACGTGAAGTTGCCGTCGCCGCTCGAGGTTGCGGTTTGGACCGCGCCTGTGTCGGTGTTGGTCAGTTTGACAGCGGCTCCGGGCAGCACGGCGCCCGTCGCGTCCTCGACGGTGCCGGTGACGGTGCCTGTGTCGCTTTGCGCGTGCACGGCGATGCTGCCTGTTGCCAGCGCGGCGAGCAGGGCATAAGCCGCCCTGCGCTTGAAAATACTTATGCGTTTTCATATAGCTGTGGTCCTCCGGAAAATGCCCATGGGGCAAATGCAAATCCGCGCTGCGAGAGCGCACGCGGATTCCCAAGGCGCTGCGACGGGTCGGCATTTGGGCCGCCCAGCAGCTCGCCCTGTAACGAATCTGTAAACAATTTACACGAAGGAGCAGAAGGAAAGACTTGTTGGGCAAGTCACTTCCTGGGTTCGCGTCCCCCGCTTTCCCGGTTACGGCTTGAAAACCACCTTCGTGTAGCCTTCCTCGCGCGCATAACACTTCCAGAAAGCCGCGGGCGCTTCGACGAGCGAGAGGCGGTAGCGCGGCACCAGCGTCGGAAATCCAAAGCGAGTCTTTCTTGCTGCAGTCTTGTTTGGAGCGGGTTTCTTCGAGTGCGACCGCCTTTATTCGCCTTCTCCCGGCGTGGTTGGAGCCGGCGCTGCTAACACAGAATCGGGGAACGGTCTCATTACCGCCGTGTACCTGACTTTACGAAAGTAATCTTTCTCGCAATGCATTCGCTTTGCATACTGAGCCAACTACTCCGCTTGTTTTGCTTCCGCTTGTGACCCGAAAACCGGGACCAGATATCATGCGCGCCACCACTGAACAGTGCGGGTGCGCAGCAACGGCAAGCACGGCAGCAGCGGTGAAAGGGCTTTGATGGTATTGGCTTTTCTGCGGCGCGGCGCGTTTCTTCTGCTTCTGGCGGGATACGCGGCTGTATGCGCGCCGCAGACAACCACCGCGGCCGCTCACCAGCAAGCAGCAGACCGGCGCTTCTTGCTCAATCGCGGCATTGGAGCACCTTTCGCGTCGCCAAGCACAGCTGGGACCATTCCGGAAGCTGCAGCGGAAAACGCTGCATCGAGCGGAAGCGCAGTGTCCGGCATGCGCGCCGCGCGCGCGCACCGGGCTGTTGCGAAGACCGCGCTCACCGCTGCGCAGCCCAATCTCTCCACCAACACAACCACGTGGCAGCCTGCTGGACCCGCTCAACTGAGCACGCCCAGGTATGGCTTCGTTACGGGACGCATCAGTTCGCTTGCGGTCGACCCGTCCGACCCTACCCGCAACACCGTGTATCTGGGCGCCACGGGCGGGGGTGTATGGAAAAGCACAAACGCTGCCGGTAGCGCAGGCAGCGTTACGTTTCAGCCGCTGACTGACGATCTTTCGGTGTTCCAGAACTCTCCTTACTACCCGAGTATTTCTATAGGCGCCATCACCGTAAACCCGAATAACTCGCTCAACATACTCGCGGGTACGGGCGACCCGAACGATGCGCTGGACTCGTACTACGGCGCAGGCATCCTGCGCTCCACAGATGGCGGCAACACATGGAAGCAGGTCTACAAGAGCAGCGATTTTGGCGTCGCGGGCTACAGCTTCGTCGGGGCGGGCTTTGCCGGGTTTGCCTGGAGCCAAACCACGCCCAACCTGGTCGTCGCCGCTGTTTCGCAGTCCTTGGAAGGGCTCGTGGTCAACGCCGGCGCGAACGTCGCCGGGTCGCCTATGTCCGGGCTGTACTACTCGAAAGACGCCGGCCAAACCTGGTACCTGTCCACCATCACGGACGGCCCGAATAACATCGTCCAGTCGAGCAACCCCCAAGCGTCGCCCCCGGGGAATCCGGCTACCTCGGTGGTGTGGAACCCGAAACGCAACCTGTTCCTGGCGGCGGTCCGGTTTCACGGCTACTACTCCTCGCCCGACGGCGTAACCTGGACGCGGCTTGCGAACCAGCCTGGCGCAAACCTGACGGCGCAGTATTGTCCGGCAAACGCGGGCGGGTTGGGAAGCCCGCAGTGCCCCATTTTTCGCGGCGTCTTGGCCATACAGCCAGTGACCGGCGATACCTTCGCGCTGACCACCGACCTGAACAATGTGGATGGGGGCGCGGATCGCAGCGGAAAAGCCCTTGGCGGTCTGTATCAGGACGTGTGCTCCTCGAGCGGCACAGCCGTGAGCTCCTGCAACACCTCGAATACCGTCACCTGGGGAAACAAGATCAGCGACGCGCCGCTCGATGCCCCGGACGGGACTATTCCGCAGGCCGACTACAACCTGGCGCTCGCCGCGATCCCGAATCAGGCGCAGCAAGATACGCTCCTGTTTGCCGGGACCGAGGACATCTTCAGCTGCTCGCTTGCGAACGGCTGCGCATGGCGCAACACGACCAATAGCGCGACCTGCGCCGCGGCACAAGTGGCGCCTTCCATCCATGCGATCGACGCCACCTTTTGGGCGAACCAGACGATCTTTTTCGGCAATGACGGCGGCCTGTGGCGCACCACCGATGATGTAGCGCAAACCGGCTCCGTGTGCGCCTCCACAGACGCATCGCACTTCGACAACCTGAACGGCGGCATCGGTTCGCTGGCCGAAATCAGTCACCTGGCCGTGAGCCCCACAAACGGATCGCTCGTGCTCGCGGGCATGGGTGAATTTGGCATCGTGGGCAGCGAAAGCGCCGCTGCGCAGGGCGGGACGGGGGCATGGCAGCAGCTGCTCACCGGCGAGGGCAGCTACGTGGCGATTGACCCCAACACTCCGGCGAACTGGTATGCGGACGTGGGCCAGGGCGTGGGCATTTTCGGCTGCACGGGCGGCGGCAACTGCACCGGGGGCGGGTTCGGCAGCGCCCCCGCGATCGGCCGCGCGCAGGTTGAGGGCGATGCGGACTACTTTCTCGACCCCGCGCCATGGATTCTCGACCCTGGAAACACCGCGAACATCCTGCTGGGAACCTGCCGCATGTGGCTGGGCCCCGCGACCGGCAGCTGGAGCGGCTCCGACCTGATCAGCGGCATGCTCGACGGCGACGGAGGCCCCGCCTGCGATGGCAACGCATACCTGCGCTCTGTAGCCGCGGGCGGCAGTTATAACGCAGGCGGCGAGCGCATGTACGCGGGCATGGCCGGCCAGCTCGACGGGGGCAAGCCTGTCCCGGGCCATCTGTACGGCGCATCCGTACCGCAAGGCGGCGGCGTGGTGACCTGGACGGACCTATGGCGCAGTCCGGTGAACAACCTGACCATGGCGAATAAGCAGTTCAACGGCGATGGGAACGCAATTTCCTCGATTGCCGTGGATCCGCACGACCCAACCGGCAAGACGCTGTATGTGGGCATCGCGGGCTTTCCTACGGGGCAAAACGGGGTGCTCTATGGCTCAACCGATGGCGGCGCGAGCTGGAACAACCTGACCAATACGCTTCCGATCGCGCCGGTAAACAAGGTCGTGGTCGACCCGAATAACAGCAGCTATGTGTACGTGGCCGGCGATTTTGGCGTGTATTTCACCAAAAATGTCGCAAGCTGTAGCGGGACGGGTGCGAATTTTCAAAACTGCTGGACACAGTTAGCCTCAGGGCTGCCGAATGCACCCGTCACCGACCTGCAGGTCTACAACAGCGGAGGCACGACGGTGCTCGAAGCGAGCACCTACGGCCGCGGAATCTGGACGCTCGGCCTCACAACTTCGTTGGTTCCCGCGCAGGCGAGCTTGTCTCCCTCGAGCGCCACATTCGACGCAGCGGGGGTCGGCTCGCAGAGCGATACCACCCGAACCTTTACGCTGGCGAATACCGGCAGTGTTCCACTCCTGATCAGCGGAATCGCGGCCTCGCCTGCAGATTACAAGCCGGGCAACAACAGTTGCGGGTCGGCGCTGGCGGCCGGCGCAAGCTGCACTATTCCCGTTACGTTTACACCGACCGCAACGGGCGATCGCCCCGGCGTGCTTAGCATCCACGCCAACACGCCAAGCGGTTCGCTGAGCGCTACGCTCGACGGCACCGGCCAAACGCCGGGGGTGATCGCAGTCACCCAGCCCGCGCCCCCGGCAGCGCTTGCATTTCCGCAGACTTCAACCGGATCCAGTGCGCCTCCCCAGAACGTGTTTATCCAGAACACAGGTCAGGCGACAGTCACACTCAAGTCGCGCTCGATCAGCGACTCAAACACCCCCCCGAACTTTTACTTGGGAACCAGCAGTTGCGGCAGCTCGCTTTCCGCGAATGCCACATGCTTTGTGCCGGTCGTGTTCACCCCTTCCAAGCCGGGAAACTACACGGCGCAGCTCCAGATTGTGAGCTCCGGGAACAGCGTTTCGGTAAACCTGACCGGCAGTGCCGTGCTTCCGCCCCACCTGACGATCAGCCCCAGCCCGGTACCAGCTTTTGCCGACACGGGCGTAGGCAGCATTTCCGCGACGCAGACGATTACCGTGCAAAACACAGGCGGCGCTCCCGCGCAGCTTGGCAGCGGAACCGTGTCTTCGGGCTACAGAATCACGAGCGACAGCTGTGGGAGCACGCTGGCGGGGGGCGCCGCCTGCACGGTCAACCTCGCTTTCGCCCCGTCCGGAACAGGCCCCAGCTCCGGGCTGTTTACGCAGCCGGCCTCGAACATCCCCGCAGGCCAAGTGACGGCCGCGTTGAACGGCAAAGGCCTGCCCCCGCCTGCTCTTACCCTGTCTCCCGGCTCACTGTCATTCGGAAAGCAGCAGCAGGGAACTTCCGCGACGCTGTCCATGACCATCACCAATACCGGCGGCAGTCCCGCGCAGTTCGGAACAGTGACTGCGAGCGACGGTGATTTCAAAATCGCTTCAAACACCTGCGGGACGACGCTGGCCGTCAACGCACAGTGCACTGTTTCCGTGAGTTTTACCCCTGCGGGCCCCAATCCCTATACCGCAACCTTGACTGTCCCTTACAGCAGCACGAGTGTCTCCGCGCAGCTTTCCGGGACAGGTACGGCGCAGGCCACACTGCAGTTCAGTCCGTCTTCGCTTACCTTTCCAACTACGGCCGACAATGCAACCTCGGCGGTGCAGGTCATCACGGTCGCGAACAGCGGCGCTAACCCGGCTACCCTCAGCGGCTTCTCCGTCACGGGCCCGTTTGCGATCGCCAGCAATAACTGCCCGCAAACACTCGCCGCGAATGGAACGCAGTGCACACTGGGGATTACGTTCTCTCCGGCCGGTGCATCGGCCTACACCGGGGCCGTGACCCTGAGCGGGACGTTCAGCAATTCGCCCGCCTCGATTCCTCTAAGCGGGCAAGGCGCAACCCCGGCGAACGCGACCCTGTCTCCCAGTTCGATCACTTTCCCGAATACCGCACAAGGTTCTGCCTCCACCCCGCAGACCTTTACAGTAACGAGCACGGGCGGGGTCGCGGTCACGCTGGGCACCCCTGCCGTCAGCACACCGGACTACCAGGTCAGCCGAAATGCTTGCCCGGCATCTCTCGCCCCCGGCAACACCTGCGCTATTGACGTGCTTTTTCATCCGTCCAGCACTGGGCTTCTTCCGGCGACGCTTACGCTACCCGGCAATATGCCCAGCAGCCCTCTTAGTGCCAGCTTGAGCGGGACGGGAACGCCGCCCGGCGCGTTGACGGTTTCGCCGGAGACTATGCAATTCGGCTCACGGGTGACCCAAACCGCAAGTGGTCCGCAAACAGCGACGGTAAAGAACACGGGCGGTTCTGCCGTCGCGCTTGGAACTATCGCAGCGACTCCCAGCGATTACACCATCACCGCCTCGACATGCGGCGCATCCCTCGCACCGAACGCGTCCTGCTCCCTCAACGTTACGTTTACACCGGCTGCAGCCGGCGATCGTCCGGGGCAGATCGTCATTCCCGGCGACGGAGCGACACCTTCTGCCGTGACTACGCTGGACGGCGCGGGAACCACGCCTGGTCAAATCGTATTTATGCCATCCTCGGTCGCATTTGGGAACCTAGCGACCGATAGCACCGCAAGCAGCACCGTCATAGTGAGCAATGCCGGCGGGACCCCGATCCATATCTCCGCGATCGGCGTGTCTGGCGACTTCTCTGTCACCGGCGGCACTTGCAGCCCGACGGGGATTCTGGCTGCAAACACCGGAAATTCCTGCACGGTCGTCGTTACGTTTGCTCCATCCGCCAACGGTCCGCGCTCCGGGACGCTGACCCTCGCTAACGACGGCACACCCGCCTCCGCACAAGCCGCACTGACCGGTAACGGCGTCGCTCCTGGCAATCTGACGCTTTCCCCCGGCAGTCTCGATTTCGGTACGGTGATGATCGGCAGCGCCGCGCAGCAAAAGAGCCTGACGGCTACCAACAGCGGCGATGTCCCGGTCACGCTTCAAGCGCCGTCGATTGTAGGCCGTGGCTATAGCGTCAACTCCACCTGCGGCGGTTCGCTCGCGGCCCACGCGAGTTGCACTTTCCAGGTCAGCTTCAACCCAACCCAGCCTCCAGGACAAAACCCGGGCAGCGTTTCCCTTTCCTGGCAGGACACCGGCACCGCCGGCGGCACGGCCGTCGCCACGCTGGCCGGTACGGGAGTGACCGCGGGCGCGCTCACGTTTACACCCAATCCCGTGCAGTTCAGCTCGCCTGTCGTGGTCGGCACGTCGGCATCGCTGACAGTTTCTGTACAAAATACAGGCGGAACAGCCGTGCCTTTGGGCGCGCCCTCGACAACCAGTGGCTTCGGCGCTGCCAACGGCTGCCCTGCCTCGCTCGCCCCTAACGCGATATGCACGGTGCAGGTTTCCTTTTCACCGAACACGGCAGGTCAGGCTCAGGGTTTGCTCACCTTTCCTGCCTCCTACGGCAGCAGCAGCTGGTCGGACGGCCTTTCCGGCACGGGAGCCGCACCGGGCAATATTCAGTTCTTTCCGGCGGTCCTCAATTTTGCGCCGACAGTAGTCGGCACCGCGAGCACGGCTCAACCGATCACTTTTACGAACACAGGCGATGTACCGGTGCCGCTCAATGCTCCGCAGGTCTCTTCTCCTGAGTACAGCATTACAGGCTCAACCTGTGGCGCGAGCCTCGCCGCTCAGGCTTCGTGCGCGATTAGTGTCGCGTTTAAGCCGGCATCCAGAGGCGACCGGAGTGGCGGTCTCACTCTCGGGAGCAGCCAGCCCGGCGTCGCACCCGCAAGCGTTTCCCTCGACGGTAGAGGTTTGGCGGCCGCGCAGCTGGTGTTCGTGCCCACGTCGCTCGCCTTTGGTGGCCAGCCGGAGCGCACTACCTCCGCGCCGCAAACCTTGAACCTGAGCAACCCAGGCGATGTGCCCACAAGCCTCGGCCTCCCTGTCGTTGCGGGTCAGTACGCCATCGTGAGCAACAGCTGCAGCGCTACGCTTGCAGCGGCCTCTTCTTGCGCCATTGCCGTCCAGTTCGCGCCTGCATCCCATGGCAGTCAGCCCGGCACACTCTCGATTGCAAGCACAACAGGAACGTCGAACGCCTCAGCCAGTTTGAGCGGTAGCGGCCTTGGGCTTGTAATCTCGTCGACCGTACCAACATTTCCTCCCACTCTGGTTGGAAACAGCATCACGTCACCGACGCTTCTGACTGTAGAAAATCTGGATACGTCACCCATCAGCCTGACAACGCTGACCCTTACAGGCGATTTTGCTGCGGCTAATTCCAGCTGCGGTAAAACGCTCGCGGCGAACACGTCTTGCTCGTTTTACCTGACGTTCAAGCCGACTACCGATGGGGTCCGCACCGGCACCCTGACCGTTTCTGATGGCGTTGAAACCTACTCCATGTCGTTCACCGGCATCGGCAATTTCCCCGCTACGGACACTCTCAGCACAATTTCACTCACGTTCCCGCCAACCCAGTTTGGGCAGAAGTCGCCGGCACAGCCTGTGGTTCTGACAAACTCAGGCGATGCCGCGTTGACACAAATATGCGCGTACTTCAACTCCCCCAAGGAGTGCTCCCCTCCCGCACCGCTGCCTCAGCCATTTAGCGGACCGAACAACTGTGGCGCTTCTCTAGCCGGCCATAGTTCCTGTTCCATAGCGGTGCAGTTCATTCCCACAGGTGTGGGCGGGCAAAGCGGAACGCTCACAATCCAGGACTACACCGGCGTTGGAAAGTTGCACACCCAAACGGTAACGCTGTCAGGGCAAGGTACAGCGCCGCCTCAGCCGTTCACTTCACCAGCAAATATCGACTTCGGCCCTTACGCCTCGCAGGTGACAACGGCTCCGCAGACTGTTACCGTCACAAACCCGAGTACGGCACCGATCACCTCCTTAGCGTGGTCCACAACCGATCCGAGCTTTTCCGCGCCTACTTCCACATGCGGCAC
>CAXTVG010000027.1:0-1198 GCA_964247505.1 uncultured Acidobacteriaceae bacterium | reverse complement strand
AACGTCGCAGGCGGCGCGAGCGGGTCCGTGCAGGTTTCACTGGCAACCAACACCACGGCCGCGGCTACGGCGCAGGCGCACCCGGTCAGCCGCTGGTGGGCTGGAGGCGCAGCTTTGGCCATGCTTTGCCCGCTCATGTTTCTCCGGGGCGACGCCCGGCGTCGGCTCTTTGTGGCCGCAATTGCCATCCTGCTGCTGTGCTCGCCCATTGCTTGCGGCGTCCACGCAAGCGGGGTGAACAGCGGCAAGGGCAGCACACCGGCAGGGCAAACCCCGACCGGCACCTACACCATCACGCTCAACGCAGCCTACCCGGGAGCGCAGCGTACGGCTACCGTTCAGCTCGTTGTGCAATAAGCAACGGGCTATACTCTCCGTATCCCGCGCAGGCACACGGAGCCCATGAACGAACAGCCCTCTCCAATTCCCAAGGCAGATGTCGAGCACGTCGCTGCCCTTGCTTCGCTCGCCCTCACGCCTGACGAGCTTGATCGCATGGGGCGGGATCTCGGCAGCATCCTGGGGTACGTCGCTGCCCTTCAGCAGCTCGACACTCGTGGCGTGGCTCCACTAACGCAAGTGTCGGAGCTGTTTCCAGCAGCCGTGCAGCGCAACACCGACCAATCATTGCGGGCCGATGACCCGCGCCCGTCACTTTCGCGTGAAGTGGTGATGGGGGAAGCGCCCGCAACCGACGGGACATTTTTCAAAGTTCCTAAAGTGATCGAGCGCTGAGCGAAGCGCGCTCGCTAGGAAGACCATGACAGAAGCAGCCTCACCGAAAAACCACGGCGGAGTTTCCGGTCCGAACGCGCCCGAAAATACCCTCACTATCCCGCATTTGCGCGCTGCCATTGCGAGCGGAGCGGCCTCAGCGCAGGCCATCACGGAGCAGTGCTTCCGGGCTATTCACGAGCGCGATGGAGACGTGCACGCATTTCTTTCGCTTGCACAGGAGCGTGCACTCGAGCAGGCGGCGCGGATTGACGGCCTGGCTGCCGCGGGCCACGAGCTGCCGGCGCTTGCGGGTTTGCCGGTGGGGATCAAGGACGCACTCACGGTAGCGGGGCTGCCTGCGACTGCTGGGTCGCGCATTCTGGAGAACTTTGTCGCGCCGTATACGGCTACTTCGGTGCGGAGGCTTGAGGAAGCCGGGGCGATCACGCTGGGGAAGCTCAACTGCGATGAGTTCGCGATG
>CAXTVG010000026.1:0-14124 GCA_964247505.1 uncultured Acidobacteriaceae bacterium | reverse complement strand
GCCTGCTGCAGCGACGCAAACTCCTCCCCGCCGGCCGCGGCGCGGCTGCGCAGCATCGGCGCGGGCAGGTGCCGGCGCTCCAGCCGCTGCACGTGCGGGTTCAGGATCAGCATGCGCTCGACGATATTCTTAAGCTCCCGCACGTTCCCCGGCCACGGATAGCCCTTCATCGCTTCCAGCGCGTCCGCCGCAATCTCCACATGCGGACGCCCATACTCCCGCCCCAGTTCCGCTAGAAACCCGCTCACCAGCGGCGCAATATCCTCCCGCCGCTCCCGCAGAGGCGGCACAAAAAATGGGATCACATTCAGCCGGTAGAACAGGTCCTCGCGAAAGTTTCCGTGCGCGATCTCCTCTTCCAGGCTCTTGTTCGTGGTCGCGATCACCCGCACGTCCACCTCGAGCGGCTCGCGGCCGCCCAATGGGGTAAAGCTCTGCTCATCGAGCGCGCGCAGCACTTTGGCCTGGGTTTTCAGGCTCATGTCGCCCACTTCATCCAGCAGCAGGGTTCCGCCATCGGCGCGCTCAAAGGTTCCGCGCTTCTCCGGCGGTGCGCCCGGCACCGCGCCGTTGCGGTGCCCAAACAGCTCGCTCTCAATAAAGTCTTCGGGAATCGCCGCGCACTTCAGCTCCAGGAAGATTCGCTCCGCCCGCAGGCTTTCCGCGTGCATGGCCCGCGCAATCAGCTCCTTGCCCGTGCCCGACTCGCCGAAAATCAGCACCCGCCCATTCGTCGGTGCCATCAGGCGGATCTGCTGCCGCAGCGCCTTGGCCGAGACGCTGTTGCCGGTAATCGAGCCGCGGCCGCCCAACTGCTGCTTCAGCTCGCGGTTATCCGCGCGCAGCTGCCGCTTTTCAACCGCGTTCTTGATCGTGATCAGCGTCCGCTCGATCGATAGCGGCTTTTCCAGGAAGTCGAACGCCCCCAGCTTGGTCGCGCGCACCGCCGTTTCGATGGTTCCGTGGCCGGAGATCATGATCACCTCCGGCTTGCCCTCGCTTGGGAAACCGCCGATCTCGCCTAATGCTTCCAGGCCGTCGCGATCCGGGAGCCAGATGTCCAGCAGCAGCACGTCATAGTGCGCGTCGCGCAGCAGCACCAGCGCTTCGGCCGCCGTGCCGGTCTCGGCGACCGCGTAGCCTTCCTCGCGCAGAATCTCCCCCAGCGAGTCGCGAATATCGGCTTCGTCGTCCGCGATCAGGATGTGCGTCATGCGGGCACGCCCTCGGGCTCGGGCACTTTCGCCAGCGGCAGCTCGACCACAAAGCTCGCCCCGGAAGCGCCGCGCTGCTCCGCGCGAATCGTTCCATGGTGGTCCTGGATGATCTTGGCCGCGATCGCCAGGCCCAGCCCCGTGCCCCGCTGCTTGGTCGAGAAGTAGGGAAGAAACAACCGTTCGCGCACCTCGGGGCTCACTCCGGGCCCGGTGTCGGAAACCACGATCTCCGCCATGCCCGACCGCTCGCTCAGCGACGTTTCCACCCGCAGTACCCGGTGAAAGCTGGCCATCATGGCTTCGGCCGCGTTGTCGATCAGGTTTGCCAGCGCCCGCTGCAGTGCCTGCGGGTCGGCCAGCACCGGCGACAGCTCCGGCGCGAATGCCCGCTCAATCCGCACCCCCCCCAGCCGCCCGTGAAACTGGAGCAGGGCGCTTTCCGCGATGCCGTTCAGCGACGCGGCCCTGGGCTGCGCGGCAGGAAACTCAGCCAGCGAACCGAACTGGTCCACCAGCAGCCGCATGCTTTCCACCGACGAAAGGATGACCTCCGCGCACTTGCGAATGACCGCTTCCGTATCGGAGCTGCGCCGGTCGAGGACGCGCTGGATGCGCTCGGCCGAAAGCAAGATGGGCGTGAGAGGGTTCTTGATCTCGTGCGCGACCCGCTGCGCGACCTCCTTCCACGCCACTTGCCGCTGCGCCTGCAGCACCTCCGACATATCGTCGATCACCAGCACCGAGCCGCGGCGCTCATACCCATCCGCGTCCGGGCCCAGGTGAAGCACGGCGATGGTGACCGACAAACGCACAGTTCGCGCCGATGCGCCGTCCGGCTTCGGCAGCTCGACCTCCGCCCCGGCCACGCCCATACGCTGCGCGCGTCTTTCCAGCCGCAGGATCTCCTCGCGAATCTCGGGAGGCACAACCTCTTCTAGCGGCAGCCCCGCAGCCGGCGGCGCGCCCAGGAGGTCGAGAAACGCGCGGTTCACCTGCAGCACAACCCGCCTCGCGTCCAGAACCACGACGCCGCTTGGAATGGTTTCCAGGATCAGTTCAAGTTCATGCTGCCGTTCTTTCAGCTGCCGGTTTGCCTGCTCAATCTGTGCGGTGGAGCTGTCGGCGATCAGCCGGCTTTCCTCCAGGTCGGTCGCCATCTGGTTAAACGAGCCGACCAGCTCGCTCAGTTCCCCGGTCCCGGAAAAAGCAATCCGCTGCCGGTAGTCGCCTTCCGCGATCAGGTTCATGGCATCCGCCAGGGCTTCCACCGGCTGGGTAATCTGTTTGGAAAGAAAGACCGCAAGCCAGCTCGCCGCGAAGAAGGTGAGCGTGGTCACGAGCGACAGCAGAAGCAGAAACGTGCCGCGCACCGCGCGCCGTTCGCGGTAAGCGGCCCAGTACTCGCGCGCGTCCGCGGCGATGCTGCCCATCGTCGCTTCCAGGCCCTCGGGCAAGGGCAGCGCGACTACGATGACGCCGCCGTCGTCAAACGATGCGGCTCCCAGCGCGAAGTCGTTCCTGCCTCCAAGCGAAAGGGCCGGCCCGTCTGAATTTTCCGCTCCTGCGAGCACGGCCGAAGCAAGTGGGGCTTGTGCCGGGGAAAAAGGGCCGGCGGGGCGCAGAGCCGGGCGGCGCCGGTCCTGTTCGAGCGACGGTGGAAGGGGCGGCGCGCCCCCTGTGAAGGAGCCCGCATCCGGCCAGGTGCGGAGCAAGGGCGTTACGCCGGCCGGAGCCTGATAGCTCGCGACCGGCACTCCATCGCGATATACAAAAACGAAGCCGCCCTGGAGAGTAATGCGGTGCCGCCGGATTTCGGTGGCCAGCGCATTCGCGCCTTCCTTGGCATACGCGCGCTCCAGCCCCGGCGAGCGCGCCAGGGACTCCGCCTCAGCCCGGGCATTGCCGGTGACATATCGGGAAAGTTCGAGGGCCACGCCCAGGCTCTGGTCCCGAAGCCGCGAAACCGGCTGCGAGAACCAGCGGTCCAGCGACCGGTTCAAGAGCAGAAACGAGAACAGCGCCATGAAAACGATGGGCGCAAAGGAAAGAAACAGGGCGCCCAGCAGCATCCGCGACCGCAAACGCGCCCCCAGAACGCGCGAGCGCCCATCCGCGTAAATCCTGAAAATGTTGCGCGCCAGCAATACCACCAGCAGCAGAAGCAGCACAAACAAGAGCACCGTGACGCCTGTGAACAGGAACAGAAGCACGGGGTTTTCCTGTCTGGAAGGGGGCAGGTGAAAGTAGTTCAGCGCGCTCATGCCGAGCAGCAGCAGCAGCAACCCGCCGCCCAGGACGGACAGGGTGAGCCGCCGTTGCCAACGCGCGTCTGCTTGTGTTCGCGCCGCCATACGCGCTCCCTTCCTCCATCGCGCTCTGCGCCAAGGGTAACAGCGCGGAGCGGTCGGGAGCCGCGCCACGCAGCCTCCCTACCGAAAACACAGGCGACAGGGGAAACTTACCCGCCATTTGCGGGCATCTCAACCTTAGCCATGAAAACCCTGTCCTTCGCTTCCGCTACATTTCCCATTGCGCTTTCGGCTGTTTTGCTCGCGGGCGGATGCAACAAGCAGGCACCCCAGCAAAGCTCGTCCGGGCCTACCCAGCAGCAGCTCGATCAGCAGCAGCAAGCGCTGAATCAGCAGCAGCAGCAGCTGCAACAACAGCAGCAGGCGCTTGCCCAGCAGCAGCAGCAAGCCTCACAGGCTGCGGCAACGCCGCCGCCTCCGCCACCCGACACGACCCGCCGCCAGTCGCAGGCGTCTGCTGCCCCCGTGCGGACCGCTCCTGCCTCTTACACCATCCCGGTCGGGACCCACATCCGCGTCACAACGAATGAAGAACTGAGCTCCAAAACCAGTCAGACCGGCCAAAGTTTTACCGCGACCCTGGCGAGCCCCATCGTAGTCAACGGCCGAACCGTGGCCCGGGCGGGATCTTCGGCCCGTGGCACTGTGGTCGCTGCCAAGTCGCAAGGCCGTATCAAGGGAGCCGGCGAGCTCGACCTGCGCCTGGATTCAATCCGCGCCAATGGGCAAACCGTTGAGGTGGACACCAGTTCCATTGAGAACGCAGAGAAGGGCAAGGGCAAGCGAACAGGCTTGTTCGCCTTAGGCGGTGGTGGCGGCGGCGCACTGATCGGCGCTCTGGCCGGCGGCGGCAAGGGTGCGCTCATCGGCGGATTGCTCGGCGCGGGCGGCGGCACCGCAGCCGGGGCGTTTACCGGCAATAAGCCGGTTGTCGTTCCCGCAGAAACCACCCTCACCTTCCGCCTCGAACACTCGGTCACAGTGGGGCGCTAGCGCGGCTTCAGAACGCCCCTTGCCTCAAGTTAAGTGGTGGGGCGTTCTGGACGGAGACTCAGGAACGCGGTCGCAGCAGTTCTCCGACCGGCTTCCATTGCTTCCCTTGTGATTCAGCTACTGGCTCGCAGCACAGGGCGCCGTCGTATGTGTTCACGCCCTCAGCGAGACCCTCGTCGGCGAGCAGCGCCGCATTCACTCCGCGCGCCAGGCGCTGCAGGTATGGGAATGTTGCATTCGTCAGGGCGAGCGTAGAGGTATTCGGCACCGCTGCGGGCATGTTTGTGACGCAGTAATGCACCACACCGTCTACTTCGTAGGAGGGGTCGCTATGCGTGGTCGGCCGTGCAGTTTCAATGCAGCCTCCCTGGTCGATCGCCACGTCCACGATGACCGCGCCCTTCTTCATCCCGCTTACCATCGCGGTGGTGACAATCTTTGGCGCGGCAGCCCCCGGAATCAGCACGCCGCCGACCAGCAAGTCCGCTGCGCGCACGGCCTCTGTCACGTTATGCAGGTTGGAAGCCAGGGTAAACACCCTGCCCGCGAAGATGTCGTCCAGCTCGCGCAGGCGATGCAGACTGCGGTCGACAATGGTCACTTTGGCACCCATACCGAGGGCGATTTTCGCGGCGTTTGTCCCTACGATGCCGCCGCCGATGATGCAAACCTCAGCCGGAGGCACGCCCGGGACCCCGCCCAGCAGCAGCCCGCGTCCGCCGTTGCTCTTTTGGAGATAAGCTGCGCCCACCTGCACGCTCATGCGTCCGGCGACCTCGCTCATAGGCGTGAGCAGCGGCAGCGTGCCCGCCGCGTCGCGAATGGTTTCATACGCGATCCCCGTCACCTTGCGCTGGAGCAGCCGGTCGGTCAGCTCCGGCAGGGGCGCCAGGTGCAAATAGGTGAACAGTGTGAGGCCGGGGCGAAAATACCCATACTCCTTTTCCGTCGGTTCCTTAACCTTGCAGATCATCTCGGCATGCGCCCAAACGTCGGCTGCGGCGCCGACAATCTCTGCGCCGACGGCCTGGTAGTCCTCGTCCGGGAAGGCCGAAAGCTCGCCCGCATGCTGCTCGACCAAAACTGTATGACCGGCTGCTTTCAGCTCCTTCGCGCCTGCTGGGGTGAGGGCGACGCGTGTTTCATGGTCTTTAACTTCCTTGGGTACGCCGATGATCATGGGGTTAGTGTTTCCTCGTTTCTCATCATATCGCGGCGATACCCGCTGCTTTTTCTCCGCTTGGACGGCTTAGAAAGCTCGATCCTGCTGCTCGCGGCTGCCCAGGGAACTGGTGGCCGGCAAGTCTCTCGAGCGCGGGTTTGGCGAGCAGGTAACCCTGGAACAGCTCGACGCCAAGGTCGCGGAGCGCTTCGAGTTCGCCAACCCGCTCCACCCCTTCTGCTACCAGCTGTATGCCGAGTTCCATACACAGCGATACCACCGCGCGCACAATAGCCCGGCTCGGCGCGCGCTCGTCGATGTCGCGGATCAGCGCCATATCAAGCTTAAGAATGTCAGGCTGGAACTCCGCCAACAGGTCGAGACCCGCGTAGCCGGCGCCGAAGTCGTCGATCGCGAGCTTTAAGCCATGCCTGCGGTACTCGCGAAAGATACTCATCAAATGGCTGCGTGAGGTTACCCGCTCGCCCTCGTTCACCTCGAAGATGATCCGGTCGAGCGGCATGCCCACGCGCGCCGCTGTTTCGAGCGTCTTGCGGATGCAGGTTTCCGCCCGGTATACCGCGCCGGGGAAAAAGTTGATAGAAACCGTGGGCAGGGGACACCCGTCGCTGAGCGACGCAGCCAGCTCAATGGCCCGAACACGGCAGGCCTGATCGAACGCGTACAGATTCGTCTCGTTTACTTTCGCCAGTACACTCGCGGCTGATTCGCCCGCCGGCCCCCGCACCAGGGCCTCATGCCCGAAAACGCCTCGGCTGCTCACGATCGGCTGGAACGCCATTGTGAAAGGAAAAGGCATTTGCCCATCGGAGCGGCATGCTCCGCAAATTCCGTGGTCCGATCCGCTGCTGTTCAGAACGTTCAAGCTCCCACTCCCATCTTGGGGATATCCCGCAGAAAAATGTTTCGACCACTCTATCGGCAGAAGTGCGCCGCTTGTAGAGAGTAAACGTGTTTTTTCCCTATTTTTTAGGTGAGTGGGATTCACTCACGTTACCTAGGTAAGGGCACACTCGACGAAGCTCCGGCATTTCAGGGGCGTGCTTTTCACGGGATAGGCGCTACAATGTTGGTTACTTCCAGGGGACTTCTCACCTGCTCCATGCCAGCTAACGGGTTCCACTCGCGGTCGTCGCGTTCGCACGGTGTGCGATCGCTGTTCAGTGTTTTTTCGAGCGATTTAGCGATCGACCTCGGCACCGCCAACACACTGGTGTACGCCCGCGGCAAAGGCATCGTGGTCAACGAGCCCTCCATCGTCGCGATCAACAAGAACACCGGCGAGGTGGAAGCGGTCGGCAAGGAAGCAAAAGAGATGCTCGGGCGCACCCCGGGCAATATCGTAGCCATCCGGCCCATGAAGGACGGCGTGATCGCCGACTTCAAGATTACCGAGAAGATGCTGAATTATTTCATCCAGAAGGCGCACAACCGCAAGATGATGGTGCACCCGCGGATCGTCATCGGTGTGCCTTCGGAGATCACGCAGGTGGAAAAGCGGGCGGTTGAGGACTCCGCTTACCGGGCCAAGGCAAGCGAGGTGTTCCTGGTGGAGCAGGCCATGGTCGCGGCCATCGGGGCGGGGCTCCCGATTACTGAGCCGCAGGGAAATATGGTCGTCGATATCGGCGGGGGAACGACGGACATCGCGGTCATTTCGCTGTCCGGCATCGTATATTCGCGCTCGGTCCGCATGGCCGGCAATCAAATGGACGAGCAGATCATGAACTATCTGAAGCGCAAGTACAACCTGCTGATTGGGGAGCGTACGGCGGAACAGATCAAGATTGAGATCGGCTCGGCATACCCGCTGGACAAGCCGCTCATCATGGAGATCAAGGGGCGCAATCTCATTGAGGGCGTGCCAAAGACGATTACGATTGAGGATTCTGAAATCCGGGAAGCTTTAGCTGAGTCGGTCGCAACTATTATGAATGCGATTCGCGTGGCGCTGGAACGCACTCCGCCTGAGCTGTCCGCGGACATTTCCGACCGGGGGATCGTGCTGACCGGCGGGGGCGCTCTGATCAAAAACCTCGACAAGCGCATCCGGGAAGAAACCGGGCTGCCGGTTTCCGTCGCGGATGACCCGCTGGCTTCGGTGGTTCTGGGCACCGGCAAGATGCTGTCTGACTTTAAGCTGTTGCGTAAGATCAAGATTGACTAAAACCGGCGCTGCCCCATGGAAACTTTCTTCGCCCGCTACCGGAACTCGCTGACTCTTGCCCTGGTGCTGCTCGCGCAGTTGGTGCTGCTGGCCGTGCAGGTACGGCCGCACCTGCCTGGCGCTGCCGCCGCGGACCAGGCGGGCGTGAGGGTGCTGCGGCTTGGGGTCAGCACCGTGGTGACGCCGCCGGAAAAAGCCCTGCACACGGGGGGTCTGGGCGTGCGTGGGTTGTGGTCGAGCTATATCGACCTGGTCGGGGTAAAAGAGCGGAATGAGCAGCTCGAAGCCGAAAACCAACAGCTGCAGCTGGAACAGGCCGCCCTCGCCGAAGATGCAAGGCAGGGGGAGCGGCTCCAGGAACTGCTGGCGTTCAAGCAGCACTATATAGATACAACCATGCCCGCTCAGGTGGTCGGAGCAAGCGGCTCGGATCACGAACGCATTGTGAATATCGACAAAGGCTCGGACGATGGGATTTCACCCGGAATGCCGGTCATTACTCCGGATGGGATTGTAGGCCGCGTGCGCGACGTGGCGCCGCACGCGAGTCAGGTGCTCGAGATTTCAGACCCGACCAGCGCGACCGGGGTACTGCTTGAGGCCACGCGTACGCGAGGCATTCTGCGCGGCGATATGGTGGGGCATCCCGAAATTGTGAACGTCATGCCCGATGACCGCATCAAGGCCGGCCAGCTGGTACTCACTTCGGGCGGCGATCAGGTTTTCCCGCGAGGCCTGCCGGTTGGCGTCGTGGACAAGATTGTCCCCGACGTCGACAATCAGCCGCTTGTGGATGTCATTTTAAAGCCGGCGGCGAACTTGAGCCGGCTCGAAGAGGTGCTGGTCGTGACTGGAACCGCTTCTGTGCCGACGGCGCGCGCGCGCCAGGATTTAGCAAAAAGCGAGGGTGCTGCCGCGGCGATCAAGGCGGCGGCCAACGCCAAAGCGGCCGAAGCGGCGGCGGCGGCGCTGGAAGCCCAGCGCGCCTCGGACGTGCTTGCTGCTCGTCTGCCCAGCGCTTCCAACGTAGAAAATCCCGACGCCCCGGATGCCGCCCCGGGCGCCTCGCCGGCTACTGCGGATTCGGCAGCCGCACCGCTGCATCCGCCGGCCGCGCTGCACACCGACCATTACTCGCCGGGCACGGCGGCCAAGGCGGAAGACCTGATCCCCGGGGCACGGATGGCGCCTCTTGCCGAAGGCGTCCCCGACACCGAGCGAGCCGCAAAGACGCAGGGCGCTCTAAGTCCGGCGCCGCCCCATCCCGCTGTGTCGCCCGCATTTCGCGCCGCGCATGATGCCTCCCTCGCAGCTCGCTCGCATGCTGGACCTACACTGTCGGCGAGCACCGCTCCTGAGCAGGTCCGCGCGGCGAACGCAGCGGCTCGACCAACCACCGCTCGCGCCGCAAGTTCAGCTTTGCCGGTGCAGGCCGCTGCTCGCGCTGCAGGTGCTTTACCGGCCCCTGGAGGTTTTCGTTCCGATCCCGGAGTCGCCGGCGGGGCTGCGCGGCGACCTGCGGCTGTAACGCCTGCCGCGGGCGCCCCAGCCCGTACAAGCGCACCGGCGCGCAATGCCGCCGGAATGCCGGCGGGGATGCCGCCGAGTAAATCCAGGCCTGCTGCATACGCCGGTGTGCCTACGCATGTGGTCGACGATGGGCCCCTGCCCGCCGCTCGCCAAGGGCAGGTATCCTCGCCAGCTCCAATCAAGGCCGGAGCTGAGGCTCCGGCCCGCCGGACTGGGCCTGAAATCGTCCCGGATGACGGAAGCCGCCCGCCCGTCCAGACGCGCCCGGCACCCCCGCGACCTGCGCCTACACAGTCGGCTTCGCCGCAGGAGCCCCGCTAAAGCATGGCTTTGCTGGCTGCTTCCCGCCGGGAAACCGAATCCACCACACTGCCGGTCTGGCTGGTGCTCGCGGCGCCAATTCTAGCCATCGGGATCGATTCGTTTCTCCCGGTCCATCTTGCGCTGGCGGCGATTCTTGATCTGCCGCTGCTGCTGGTCATTTACTTCGCGATCGCCAAGCGCAGCCCTGTGGTGGGGCTTTGTTCGGGCGCGGCAATCGGCATAGTGCAGGACGCGCTGACTCGCGAGCCTTTAGGGGTTTTCGGGATTACCAAGACCGTGGTCGGCTACATCGCGGGGCTGCTGGGAAACCGCATCGACACAGAGAATCCAATCGCCCGCCTCCTGTTTACTTTTGCTCTCTCGCTGCTGCACAGCGGGCTTTACTGGCTTATCGTCGAGCGTTTGCTGGCGCAACCTTTGGGCTGGAGCTGGATTCACGAGCTCCTGCGGGGACTGGCCAACGCGATCGTGGGAGTGCTGCTGTTTGCTTTGCTCGACCGCACCCGGGAAACGCCTGCGTAGCCCAAAGTAACGTGCGCGGCGTCTTTCACTTTCGCCCCCCAAGGCGAAAACGGCTATTCTGAGGGCAGGATTCCCTTGCTATGTTGACTCCCGAACAGGAAATCCCGGCCGCGAAGCTTTCCGCAATCCAGTGGATCGTTTTTGGCGTTTTGCTCATTTTGGTCGCGGGCCTGTGGCGTTTGCAGGTGGTCGGCAAGAACAACTACCGCGCTTTAGCCGAGGCCAACCGGGTTCGCAAGGTGCCGATCCTGGCGCCGCGTGGGCGTTTGCTCGACCGGGAAGGCCGCCTGATTGTCGACAACTATCCGTCTGTATCCTGCTTTTTAGTCCACGAGCAGGGGCGCGACCTCCAGGCCGACCTTCCGCTGATCTCCCGTGGGCTGAACATGCCGACCGACCAGATCGAGGCGGCGATCAAGAAATACGGCATCTCGTCAAAATACCAGCCGATTCCCTTGAAACAGGACATCACCCCGGACGAGCAGGAGTTTATCGAGGCACATCGGGACGAGCTGCCGGAGCTGGAGCTGATTAACGAGCAACGTCGGCTTTATCCGCGCGACGGCTTTGCCGCGCACCTGATCGGCTACGTCGGCGAGGTGAGCGAGGATATGCTGCAGCAGGCGCAGTATGCCTACTACGAGCCGGGCGATGTGGTGGGGCGCTCGGGCGTGGAGGAAACCTACGACCAGCTGCTGCGTGGCACCGACGGCTCGCACGATGTATTTGTGGACTCGCACGGGCGCGAGGTCGGGGTGCTGGGGAACGAGCCCGCGGTGCCGGGCAAGGACCTGAAATTGACGATCGACCTGGATATCCAACGAGCGGCCGAGAACGCGATGGGCGACCGGAACGGCGCGATGATCGCAATGGACCCGCACACGGGCGAGGTGCTGGCGATGGTGTCGCGGCCTGTATTCGACCCGAACCGGTTCGCCGTGAAAATCGGGCGCGACGACTGGAATAAGCTGGTGACCGATCCGGATCACCCGCTCTTGAATAAGGCGATTCAAGCGCAGCTGGCACCGGGCTCGACGTTCAAGATTGTGATGTCGGTCGCTGGGCTTGAGGAAAACATTGCGCAAACGCTCAAGGTCAATTGCCAGGGCGGCGCGAGCTTTTACGGGCACTTTTTCGCCTGCGACGCTCACCACGGCAATGTGGACATCCACAATGCGATCCCGCTTTCCTGCGATACCTATTACTACACGTTGGCGCAGCGGCTGGGGATAGAGAAGATCGCGTACTGGGCGCACCAGGTGGGCATCGGCAAGAAAACGGGCATCGACCTGCCGAACGAGGCGACCGGCATCATGCCAAGCGAAGAGTGGAAGATGCGCAACTACCATGAAAAATGGTACGCAGGCGAGACCATCTCGGTCGGGATCGGGCAGGGGGCGGTGGCGCTGACACCGATTCAGCTGGCACGCGCGATCGGCGGGATTACTTCGGGTGGGGACTTCCAGCGGCCGCACGTGGTGTTCCCGAACGAGCTGCCCGCGCAGTACGAGCAGGCGATGCTGGAAACCTTCCCCGGCTCCGGCGCGAATCAGGTGCACATCGACCCCGCGGCCTGGGAGACGATTACCGACGGCATGGCGGCGACGACCGCGGTCGGTGGCACGGCGTATGCCTCGCACCTGGAAGGGATTGATTTCGCCGGCAAAACCGGGACGGCGCAGGTTCTGAATCACTCTTTCGGCGCGAAAAGCGTGTCCAAGGATAAGAATGGCCGCGCAAATGCATGGTTTGTGGGTGTCGCGCCGCGGCGGAATCCTGACATCGTGGTGGTAGTGCTGTGGGAGCATGGCGGCTGGGGTGCCGGTTCGGCCCACCTGGCTGCGCAGGTGATCGAAACGTTTGTAGATAAGCAGCGCCGGCTCGAGCACAACCTGCAGGCGCCCCGTCCAGCGGCCGCGGTTGAAGTAGGCGCGGTCTGGTCGGCTCCGGGCGAAAAAGACGGGGCAGAGAATGCCAAGCCGAGCGCCCGGAAGGTGAACACGCCGGTAGGGCCGGGCGAGAAACCCGCTCCGCGAACCCCTGTGGAAACGCCCACGGCGGGTTTGCAAGGCGGCCACTTTTGGGTTCCGGTCCGCTCGCGTCCGGCCGCTGCGCTGGCGAGCCCAAGCTTGGGAGCGGCAGGACAATGAAGGGACGGCTTTTTTCGTTTCGCGACTTCGACTGGACCCTGCTTGGGTTTGTGCTGATCCTTTCCGTGCTTTCCGTGCTCGAAATTTACTCGGCCACGCTGCACACCAAGTTCGTTGGGTTCGAGAAGTCACAGATGGTGTGGCTGTTGGGCGGCTTGGTGGCGATGTTTATCGTTTCCCGCATCGATTACCACGCAATTCTCGAGGCCGTTCCATGGATTTACGGAGTATTGCTGGCAGCGCTCATCGCCGTGCCTCTGGTCGGCACGAAAGTGCTGGGGGCGCGGCGGTGGATCAAATTTCCCGGCGGCATTCACTTTCAGCCTTCCGAGTGGGTGAAGGTGATCCTGATTGTCGCGGTCGCCCGCTACTTCTCCAAGTTCATAGGCAAGCCGATGACGTGGGCGGATATTTTCAAGGGAATCGCGCTGGTAGCCGTGCCGATGCTGCTGGTGCTTAAGCAGCCCGACCTGGGCACGGCGCTGACCTACTCACCCATTTTGCTGGTCGGCCTGTTTTTGGGCGGGATCCCGTGGAGAAAAGCCGCGATCCTCGGTCTGGCTGGGGTGCTGCTCGTGGGCGGCGTTTGGACGAGCGGCAAGGTGCTGAAGCCGTACCAGAAAGCGCGTTTGACCAGCTTTATCAATCCGGATAACGACCCGCGCGGTTCGGGTTACCAGATCCGGCAATCGCTGATCGCGGTGGGCGACGGCGGCATTTTCGGACGGGGCGTCGCCAAGGGCACGCAAACGCAGGGCGATTTCCTGCCTATTCCGTACACTGACTTCATTTTTGCCGCCTGGAGCGAGGAGCACGGCTTCCTCGGCGCGGTCGCGGTGCTGCTGCTATACTTCCTGATATTGATGCGTTTGATCCAAAACGCTCAAACAGCCGCCGACCTCTCCGGAACGCTTTTGGTTATGGGCGTGGTCGCGGTCTTGATCTTCCAGATCTTCGTCAACATCGGAATGGTGATCGGGATTATGCCGGTAACCGGGATTCCGCTTCCGTTGATGAGCTATGGAGGATCCTCAGTTTTGTTTACGTTCCTGGCGCTGGGCATGGTCATGAATGTTCGTATGAATCGCTTTGTGAATTAGCAGAGCGCGTTCCAGGTCGGCATTTGCCGCCTGCGTGGAGTGGCTTGCATGCGCGTTCCTTGTTTAAGGACGGCTTGCAAGTGGAAACAAGTTGAAACATGAACCGGTCAGGCGGATCCATACAGGCCCGGGCCGGGCAGGACATCTGGGAATGAGCGTACGAGGATGGGAAACGGCCCCACCCGCATGGATGCAGGTTGCAGCGGTCACCATCGTCTCTCGCCCCCTTTGGAAACCAAGTCTTTTCGCAGCACACATCCCCTTCGCGAACCGCAATGCGCGTGCTTTTGAGCCGGCGCGGCGGCTCTGCCGCAGGAATGTGCGATGCACTGCTGACGAGCTTTCACTCTCCAAATCCGCTCACGCCCCCTGCCTGTTCCCCGGCTTTCCCGGTCCGCCTCGCCTCCGAAAGGCTACATGGCGAAAGAAATCTGCATTTCCACCACGCCGCACGAAACCCGGCTGGCGATTCTAGAGGACGATCAGCTCGCGGAAGTTTATTACGAGCGTGAAAACGAATACACACTGGCCGGCTCGGTCTATAAAGGGCGCGTGACCCGCGTATTGCCCGGGATGCAGAGCTCCTTTGTCGATGTTGGGCTGGAGCGGGACGCGTTTCTGTACGTCAC
>CAXTVG010000025.1:10832-14419 GCA_964247505.1 uncultured Acidobacteriaceae bacterium | reverse complement strand
CTGCTATGCTCTCCCGTAGGTTCCCTATGCTGCTGGAGTTGCGCGCTGAAAACTACGCTGTGATCGACCACGCGATTGCCACGTTTGGCCCGGGGCTGAACCTGTTGACCGGCGAAACCGGCGCGGGCAAGTCGATCCTGGTGGACGCGCTGGCGCTGCTGATGGGGCAGAAAGCCTCCAGCGACATCGTGCGACACGGGTCGGAAAAGGCCGTCGTAGCCTGTGTTTTTGAGGCGACGCCCGGTGCCGAGGCGGTGCTCGAGGAGAATGGGCTGGACCCGCAGGGCGCGGAGGTAATCCTGCGCCGCGAGGTGCTGGCGACCGGCAAGGGGCGGGTTTTCGTCAATAACCAGCCCGCGACCGTGGGGGTCTTGCGGGCGCTCGCGCCGGAGCTGGCGCTGGTCCACGCGCAATCGGAAACGGGCGGGGACTTTGACGAGGCGCAGCAGCGGGGTCTGCTGGACCGCTACGCCGGGCTCTCGACCGAAACGGTGGCGGGCGCGTACCGGCACTGGCGCGGGGTGCAGGCGCGCCTGCGGGAGCTGGAGCAGGAAGAGCAGGACCGCCTGCGGGCGCTCGACCTGTGGAGCTTTCAGCACAAGGAAATCTCCTCGGTCTCGCCGGTTCCCGACGAAGACATGGCACTCGAAACCGAGCGGCGGGTGCTCGCGAACTCGGAAAAGCTGCTGGCCGCCGCCATGAGCGCGCATGAGCTCCTGTATGAAGGGTCGGCTTCGGCCGAAGCAGCCCTGGGCCTGGCCCTGAAGCAGGTAGAAGAGCTGGCCCGGTACGACGCGCGTTTTGCCGAGCAGGTGTCGCAGCTGCAGGAAGCGCGGGCAGCGGTGAGCGACGTCTCGGCAACCGCGCGGGATTATGCCGAAACCATTCAGGCCTCGCCCGACCGTTTGGAGGACATCGAGGACCGGCTTGCTGCGCTGGACCGGTTAAAGCGCAAGTACGGCTCGACCCTGGCCGAGGTCATCGCGTACGGCGAGCAGGTTGCCGGCAAAATCGCCGACATCGAAAACCGGGACGAGATCGTGAAGGCGCTCCGTGTGGAGCTGCTCGCGGCCGAAGCCGCTTACCGGACGGCGGCGGGGGCGCTCTCGGGAGCACGCCGGGAAGCCGCGGCGAAGCTGGGCAAGCGAGCAGAGCAGCAGATCAACGATCTTGCCATGCGGGCGCGGTTCGAGGTTTCCGTCGCGGCCAGGGAAGAGCAGGCCGGGTGGCAGGCGCACGGGTGGGATGCGGTGCTGTGCCGGATCGCGACCAATGCAGGTGAGCCCATGAAGCCGCTCGACGAGACCGCTTCCGGCGGGGAAATGTCGCGGGTGCTGCTGGCCTTGAAGGTAAGCGTCGAGGAAGGCGCACAGGCGCGCGGCCGCAGGAAAACGCCCGTGCCGCGGACGCTTGTCTTTGACGAAATCGATATCGGCATCGGCGGCCGCGCGGCGGAGGCGGTGGGGCAAAAGCTCAAAGCACTCTCGCGCACGCAGCAGGTGCTGTGCGTGACCCACCTGCCGCAGATCGCGGCGTTTGCCGACCAGCATTTCCTGATCGAGAAACGAGAAAAGCAAGCGCGCACCGCGACCAGCGTACGGCTGCTTGAAGTGCAGGACCGGACCGAAGAGCTGGCGCGGATGATCTCCGGAGCGACCGTGACGGAAACCAGCCGGAAGCACGCGGAACAAATGCTGGCGGCGAGCCGGTGAGGACAGCTCGCTGAAGCGCCGGGCAAAGCAAATATTCGTCTTCTGTGGTCTCGGTACGTGGCTGCACGAGGGAGAAGACCGCAGAATGCGGGTCCAAAGACTGTACGACTCGCCGGTATGCAGCGGGTACACACGCAGATTGCTTGGCTGGTAACCGGTACATTCGACGTTGCTTGAAGATATATCGCAGAAGGCGACGACCTCTCGCCAGGAGCAGCCTCACCATTCGATAACCCGGCACATAAGCGCTCAGATCTCGCATCGCCGCTAGCAACCTGCGGCGGGGATCAGTCCGGGATGCTGAGCAGCTCGGGCTTGAACACGGGAGCAGCCCTAAGCAGGGAGCGACTTAGGCTCATGCCGGAATGGATGGGAGGCTTTTCTGTTCCCAGCTGGGTTTCTGCGCTACGGTGACAAAAATGCCGCAAAAAGAAAGCCGCCGTTTGCTCTTGTGCAAACGGCGGCGCTGTGCCTCACACGGTCTTACTGGAGCGAAAACCAGTTGAAGTTGCCGACGGTATTGTAGAAACCGCCGGAGTCCATAACGAGCTGCAGGGTGTGCTTGCCGGCCGGGAGCTGGACGTCCGGGATGGTAAGGGTTTGCCAGGTTTGCCATCCGTTGGTTTGCGGGACTGGAATCCCCGGGGTGACGCGCTGGCCGTCGGCGGCGAGGTGGAAAACGCCCCCGCCTACTTCGGTGGCGATACGGACCTGAAGGGTGTAGGCGCGGGCCGCGGCGATGTCGACTGAGTAGTTGAGCCAGTCGCCGGGGTCATTCTGGCCTATGTCGTAGCCGCCGCCCGTGTCGGTGGTGGGCTCGATGTAGACCGTTTCACCGGGGCGGTAGTTCGCCGCGCCAGTATTCGCGGCTGCTCCGTTCCAGTAGCCGATGGTTTTTCCGCCCGCGTCGAAATTTTCGACTTCAATCTGGCCGGGGATGGCCGCGGGGTTGCCGGGAAAGGGCGTGCTCGCGGTGGGCTTTTGGATGGAGAACCAATTGAAGTTGCCCATACCGCCGGTGGGGCCGTTGCCGTCCAGCGTGACCTGCATGACGTGGCGGCCCGCCGCGAGCTGGAAGTTGGGGGAAACCATGGTTGTGTAGGTTTGAAACGCTCCGGTCATCGGGGTGAACAGGGTTCCAGTAACGTTTTGATTATCGAACGTGACGTGGTAATAGCCGCCAGGCCCGAGGGAGGCTACGCGCGCGGCAAAATTGTAGATGCCTGGTTGCGCCACGTTGACGGTGTAGCGGAGCCACTCGCCTTCCTTGGTATAGCCCACGTCATAGCCGCCGCCCGTGTCGCCGGTGGCCTCAACGCCGACGGTCGCGGGGGTGCGATAGCTCGATTGACCCTGGTCGGTCGAATCCAGGTTGAAGTAGCCGACGTAATTGCCGCCCTTGTCGAAGTTTTCAGCCTCGACTCGGCCCGGAAGGGTCCAAGGCGTGCCGCCGAAGGGCGCTTCCGTCCCGCCGATGTTGAGCTGGACGGTAGAGGAGGCCTGCAAGGCGCCCTGCGTGCCGCGGATCGTCACCGGGTAAGAGCCGGCCGGCGCACTCGGGAGGGTTTCAATGGGCAGCAGCCACTCCCGGCTGTTCGGGGAGGGCACGGGAACGAGCTGGCCAAAACTGCCGGAAGGCAGGCCGGAGAAGCTAAGCGCCACTGGAGCCCGATCCTGCCCGTAGTGGTTGATGTCAACCGAAAACACGGTGGGCTGGCCGGGCGCTACGGTCTGCGAAGGCGGTGCGGCGGTGACGTCGAAAGTAATACCGGGGTGGGCGGCCCAGAGGAACGTGGCGGCCGCGCCTGCCGGGAGGGTGTAGCTGGCGGTTTGGCCGTTCCAGTTCAGGCTGAAGGTGCTGGGCGCGGCGGCGCT
>CAXTVG010000025.1:0-10732 GCA_964247505.1 uncultured Acidobacteriaceae bacterium | reverse complement strand
GGGCCGGCGTTCTGGTCGAGCGCCATGTTCCAGAAGACGACGGACTGGCCCCAGTTGCGGATGACGTTGATGACTTCATTTTCCAAATCAAAGGCCAGGTTATCGGCGAAGACAGGGGCGAAAGAGCCGCCGGAGCATTCGGTGAAAAAGATCGGGATGGATCCGTCGAGGTCGTGGACGGCGTTTTGCGCGTCGGCGGCGTTGCCTGCGTAGCAGTGAAAGGAGATGCCAGCCAGGTAAGGGCGCACGGATGGGTCGCCGGCGAGGGTTTCCGGGTACTTCGGGTTGTCCCAGTTGTGCTCGTAGCCGAGGATGCCGGGGGTGACATCGGTGGCGGCGTTCTCGACCGGTCTAGCGAAGTTGGGCCGCGGCGAGCGCAGGGCGGGGCCCAAATATCGCGAGATAAAGCGGCCCTCGTCGAGAGGGGTCATGAACATACTGGGATAGCCGGTGTTGCCGGTGGTCTGGTACAGCGGTTCGTTCTGGACCGACAAGTAGTGGATCGGGATGCCGTTGGACTCGTACGCCTGGATGAACTTGGTGAAGTAGCGGGCGAGCGCGGGGAAGTTGGCGGGATCGAGGGTGCCGCCGTTGAGGCTTGCGTTGGTTTTCATCCAGGCGGGCGCGGACCATGGTACGGCTTCTACCTTGATGGACGGGTTCGCGGCGAGCGCGGCCTGGAGCGTGGGGATAATGTAGGCCTGGTCGTGCGCGATGGAGAATTGCTGCATCTCCGGGTCGGTCGAGCCCGCGGGGAGGTCGTCGTAGGTGTAGCTCGAAAGAGCGAGGTCGGTGGCGCCCATGGGCTGGCGCAGGAAGCTGAGGTGGATACCGCTCGCGGAAAACAGGTCCTGCATAAGGGCGCCGCGCTGGGCTGGGGTGAGCTTGGTCCAGACCAGGTAGGCGGAGGAATCGGTGAACGAAGCGCCCGCGCCTGTGAACTGTTGGTAGCGGACGCTGTCGTCGATGGTGATGGGCAGTTCGGTGTTCGCGCCCGGGGCAAAGGCGAGGGCGGGTTGCGGGGCGAGGAGTTGGCTCTGGTCGGGGGTGGTCTCGACGACGCTGATCGACTGCGCCTGTAACGCGGGTGCGAGAGTGGAGGTGAGCACGGCGGCGGCAAATACTGTCAGCGGCAGAACAAACGTTTTTCGCTTTTCAAACTGCGGAAGCGCTTTCATAAAGGGAGGCCTTTTCTGCTGAGAGTGGGAAGCTTTGAGGCGCTAACACGGATAGCAGCGCGGGCGAACACCTGTCAAAAGTCCTGCTACACTCAACGCCGTGCATACCGTAACGGCGATCTACCCCGGCTCGTTCGACCCCGTGACCAACGGCCACCTGGACCTGATCACGCGGGGGGCGGCGCTGTTCGACCGGCTGATCGTGGGCGTGCTGCAAAATTCGGCGAAGAACCCGCTATTTTCGGTTGGGGAGCGGGTGGAGATGCTGCGGGAGGGTGCCCGGGCGTTTCCAAATGTCGAGGTGGCGACGTTTGAGGGTCTTCTCGTGGACTTTGCGCGGGAGCAAGGGGCGCGGGCTGTCCTGCGCGGGATTCGCGCGATCTCAGACTACGAGTATGAGTTGCAGATGGCGCACATGAACCGGCGCTTGAACCCGGAGGTGGAAACGATTTTCCTGATGCCGGACGCGAAGTACTCCTATGTGAGCTCGCGGCTGGTGAAGGAGGTTTTCCGGCTGGGCGGCTCGGTCGAGGGCTTGGTCCCGGCATGGGTGATTGAGCGCATGAGGCGGCGAGCAGCGGGGTAGATTATTCCGCGCCCGCGTATACGGGTTCTTGTTTCTTTCCGCGAATTTTAAGCAGGTCGAGCATGGGCGTCGTACACATGGTGGTGACCAGCGCCATAACAACCAGCATGGTGAACAGCGTAGGGGAAAACACGCCAACGTTGTAAGCAATGTTGAGAACGATGAGCTCAACCAGTCCGCGGGTGTTGAGCAGGGCGCCGAGGCCCCAAGCATCGCGCCAGCTTTGGCCGGACCAGCGGGCGGCGATCACCGCGCCGCCGACTTTGCCGCCGATGGCACCGAGGAGAACCAGGCCGGCCCAGAGCCACATAGTCGCGTCATTGAGCAAGTCCAGCCGTGTGCGCAGGCCGGTAAGCGCGAAAAAAAGCGGAAGCAGGAGCACGGAGGTGATCATGTCAAGCCGCATGCGAATGGCGTGCTGCCAGGGCGCGACGCGGGGGAAGCAGACGCCCGCGATAAACGCGCCGAACAGCGGGTGGACCCCGGCCCAGTCGGTCACGGCGGCCGAGGCGAAGGCGAACGCAACGGTGATGCCGAGCAGGCCCAGTCCAAGCTCCGGGTTGTTGCGTCGCTGGACAATGCGAGTGGCCAGCGGGCGCAGGAGACCGAGCATGACCACGAGATAAGCAGCCAGGATGCCGAAGTGCAGGGCGAGGCTGCGGGCCGTTCCGTGTGCGTCGATCAAGGTAAGGGCGACGGCGAGCAGGAGCCAGGCGACGACGTCATCGACCGCGGCGCACAGCAGAGCGGTGGTGCCGAGCGGGGTGTTGGTGATGCCGCGCTCTTCAAGCATGCGCGCGAGCACGGGGAAGGCGGTGATGCTCATGCTGATGCCCAAAAACATGACAAAAGCGACACTGCCGATGCCATGCGGGGCGAAGCGGCTGCGGAGCTCGTGCGCGAGCAGGATAGCCGCGATGAAGGGAATCAGGATGCTGGTGAAGCTGGCGCCGAGCGCGCGCGGACCTTGGCGGCGGAGCTGGGCGTCATCAAGCTCCATGCCGACCATGAACATGAAGAGTACGAGCCCGACGTTGGAAAGGCTTTCCAAGGTGCCGAGGGAGGGCTTGGGGAACAGGTGGAGGCTGGCTGCAGGCCACAGGCGGCCGAGGACGGAAGGGCCGAGAAGGATGCCGCCGATAATTTCGCCGACGACGCGCGCCTGGCCTAGTTTGCCCGCTGCCCAGCCGCAGGCGAGAGTGACGAGCAGAACCACCGAGATTTGGAAAAGCAAAAGAGTGATCGCGTGTGTCTGCAAGCCTTCGAGGTCTCCTACGGATGTCCTTCTTTGTGTATCACGGGTGCTCGCGTGGTCCGCGGATCCGTGAATCGGTGGACGGCGAGCTGCCTGTTCACGGGGAAAGGCAGCGCGCTTGGGTGAAGGCGTTGCACCTAGGGCTCCGGCTTTGTGCTGGCGCCGAGCTTCCAAAGTATCTGGCGGAGGAAGCCGGTTGAGAGCTCAGCATCGCGCCGCGAGAACTGCAGCCGGCGCAGCAGAGCGCGGAGCTGGCGGGTGCGGGTGGGCGAGCCCATGCCGGGGAAGCCGCTTTCGGTGAGCGTTTGGTCCAGAAGCGCGGTGAGCCGCTCGATGACTTCGGCGGGGGCTGGGCTAGGAGGCTCAGCAGCGCGGGGGAAGTCCTGAGGAAGCGGGCGCTGCGTCCTTTCCGGGGGGCTTTGTGCGGGCGCGCCTGCGTCCATGCGGGCGAGTTCGTAAAGGCACACCGCGGCAGCCTGGCCGAGGTTCATGGAAGGGTGCTCGTCGCGGGTGGGGATGCGGAGCAGCATGTGGCAGTGGCTCATGTCGTCATTCGAGAGGCCGAACTTTTCTGAGCCGAACAGCAGGGCTACGCGCTGGTTTCTGTCGAGCGCGGCGCGGATGCGGGTGGCGGCGGACTCCAGGCGCACGATGGGCTGCAGGAAGGGGCGGCCCGCGGAGACTCCCGGAGCGCCGGTACTTAGGGTCGCGCCGGTGGTGCCGACGACAAGCTGCGCGTCGTGGACGGCTTCGGCGGTAGACGGGAAGTCGCGCGCGCTTTGCATCAGCGCGGCTGCCGGCCCGACTGCGGAGGATGCCGAGCGGAACTCCTTGTAGAAAATGTTGGCGACGCGGAGGTCGTGCGCGCCGAAATTGCTCATGGCGCGGGCGACCGCGCCGATATTAAGGGTGTTGCGCGGGGAGACGAGGACGACGGTAAGGTTGTGCAGGGGGTGAATTGTGAATGAGGGTGTTAGCGTGTTGGTGCTCATGGTTTAATCCGCGAGATATGTCCGAGCATTACCGGGCATCCTTGCCGAGCTTGAGCTTCCGTCCTGAAAAGATCACACCTTTCTGCGCCAGTGCTCGAAGCTTTGGATGTGCTTGGTTGAAGCACGACTTATCCGTTACGACCCAGTGCAGAAAACGCGGTCTCGTTCTCAACGGGGTGCTCCGAACCCAGTTGAGGAGCCAAGCCGCTTTCGCTTCAACTACGCGGATGTCAGACATTCCCGAAGCCGGATGAACTTCGATGAAATGGACACGTTCTTCGGATCCGTACTGGTAACCGACCGCATAGTCCCAACGGTTCCCCTCGGGGTATGTCGCTTGCAAGGCCGAATCAATATTCGCGCTGCCTCTAAGGTCATGTGAATTGACGGCGTCTAAGCGTTCCCTGTCAGAAGCAGCCAACGCCTGTATTCCTTCTCGCCATGCATTTTGCAACCCTTGGGTGCCCGTTATGTCTGACTTAAAACTCATTCTGAGTCACTGACCTCCGCCCTCACCGCTTGCTTTAGACTGGCGTTTGCCACCGCCTGCGCCACGACCTCGTTTGCTCTGCCAGCAAACTCCAACAGGCCGCCCCATGACGCTTCCACGCCATCACTGGCCGCTGGATCAAGGCTGGTTATGTCGACTGTGGGTCTTCCATTCTCAAAAAAGTAAACCTTGCACTGTTTCTTGATTACTGTGGCCGCCACATCACGTAGAGATTGGGAGTGCCTGCTGCCAAGAAGATTTAGGAGCTGAACCGGTTTCGATCCGGGAGTTTCACGGATAATTTGCCACGCCCAGACAAACTCCAAAACCTGAGGAGAGTGACTTGAAAGGCAAACTTTGTAGCCTCGGGCCAACAATTCGAGAATAAGACTCAATACAGTTGCAATTGCACGAGGGTGCAATCCCATCTCAAGTTCCTCAATAATCACCCACTTTATCTTTCCGCGGACCGCTATCTTTGCAGAAGGAATAAGCCAGTACAGCCCGAGAAGAAGAGGCACAAACTCTCTCTGACCCGCGGACCACACCATAAAGGGTAGATCGGTGAAGGGGAGATTGCTGTCGGCGCGATGCAGGACCAACCTCTTTTGAGCGTGGGCACGGGTCATGGTGAGACTGTATCCACCAAAAATGCTCTTGCTTAACATATCCCGATACTCAACCTTTAAGCGATTTGGGCGTGGAAAAAGAGGAACGCCAATCTTAAATTCAGTCTCCATGAGGATACGCAGTTTTTCACTGAAAGCTCTTACTGAGTAAGGATCGCCAGCTCCGTAGTCACCAAATGGTCTGGGCCAGCCATCCCTCAGCGTCAGAACTCTTTGCGCCGGGATGAGGAAAGTTGTTTCTACTCCACTTGTAGCTTTACGTCTTACTAATTGTCCGAAATCGACGGGCTCTCCATTCCAGAGGAGTTCGCTTTTTTTAGATTGCCAAATCGAACTCATGCCCTCCCCAAAGTAGATGTTGAGGAAATCTTGTTCCGAACGAGCCCAATCGATCCCGTAGTCAAGTAGCTGTGCTTTGATGGCGCCGGTGTCGTTGAGCAGTTTCAGCCACTGCAACGCAATGCTTTTCCCGCTGGCTTGCGGCCCGACAAGAACTGTTAAATCTCCAAACTCTATATCCGCGTGCAAAAGAGGGCCAACATTGCGAATGGAAAGCTTGCTCAAACGGCTCATTGAATCAGCCTACATCGTCCACCGCAGCTCTTGACGCACGCTCAACAATCTTCCCGAAAGTGGGACTACCCGGAGCGGGCAAAATCTGAAAAACTAGGAGTATGAGCGCAACCGCGACGCAAACGAAGCTGTTTTCCGACCGCATCAATCGTATTGAAATCTCCGCGACCATGGCTGTGACCGCCGAGGCTGGGCGGCTGCGGGCCGAGGGCGTGGACCTGGTGGACTTTGGCGCCGGGGAGCCGCACTTCGCGACGCCGCAGCATATTAAGGACGCGGCGATCGCGGCGATTCAGGGTAACTTCACGCGGTATACCGCGGTGCCGGGCATACCCGACGTGCGCCGGGCGATTGTGGAGCGCCACGCGGCGGACTTCGGTACGAGCTACACGCCGGAGGAGGCGGTGTTTACGACCGGCGGCAAGCTGGCGATTTTTAACGCAATGGAGGTGCTGGTCGACCATGGCGATGAGGTCATCGTGCCGGCGCCGTACTGGGTCTCGTACAAGGACATCGTGCAGTACGCGGGTGGGACGCCGGTGTTTGTGGAGACCTCGGAGAGCGAGAACTTCCGGGTGCGTCCGGAGGCGATTGAGCGGGCGATCACGCCGCGCACCAAGGCGATCATCCTGAATACGCCGTCGAACCCGGCCGGGTCGGTGATCGCGCCGGACGACCTGTTCGCGATCACGCAGATGGCGCATGAGCGCGGGGTCTACCTGCTGAGCGACGAGTGCTACATCTACCTGCAGTACGAGGGCGAGATGGTTTCGGCGGCGCAGGTCGCCGAGGCGCGGGAGCATGTGATCGTGCTGGGGTCGCTTTCGAAGACCTATGCGATGACGGGCTGGCGGGCGGGGTTTGCGCTGGGGCCGAAGCCGATCATCGCGGCGATGGGCAAGCTGCAGTCGCAGTCGACCTCGAACGCGGCCTCGTTTGTGCAGAAGGCCTCGGCGGCGGCTTTGTCGGGTTCGCAGGCGTGCGTCGGGGAGATGCGGGCGGACTATGTGAAGCTGCGCGACCGTATTTTGATGCGGCTCGGGGAGATTCCCGGGCTGACCTGCACGAAACCGGCGGGGGCGTTTTATGTGTACCCGAACGTGTCGGCATACCTGGGCAAGCCTGGTAAGCCAGCGACCGCGATGGAGCTGGCCAAGCGCCTGCTGACCGAGGCGCGGGTGGTCGCGGTGCCGGGCGAGGCATTTGGGACGCGGGAGCATATCCGGCTGTCGTATGCGGTCTCGCACGAGGCGGTGGAAGAAGGGACCAAACGGATGCGGGAGTGGTTCGCGAGCTTGCCCCGATGAGGCTCGAGTGCGCGGGCATTCTCTTTGATATGGACGGGATTCTGGTGTCGTCGCTCGGCTCGGTGGAGCGCTCCTGGGCCAAGTGGGGCCAGATGCGCGGGGTGGATGGCGCAAAGGCGATCCTGACCGCGCACGGCAAGCGGGCGATCGAAACCATCTGGCTGCTGCGTCCGGACCTGAACGATCGGGAAGAGCTCGCGATTATTGAGCAGATTGAGATCGACGACACGGAAGGCTTGCAGGCGCTGCCGGGGGTGGCTTCGCTTCTGGAATCGCTGCCCGGGGGGAGCTGGACCGTATGTACCTCGGCAACTGAGCGGCTGGCGCGGGTGCGAATGGAGCATGTGGGTTTGCGCCCGCCGGAGCGGTTTATCACGGCGGACATGGTGGACCACGGCAAGCCCCACCCGGAGCCGTACCTGCGCGGGGCGGCGCTGCTGGGGTTCGCGCCGGAACGGTGCCTGGTGATTGAGGACGCGCCCGCGGGGGTAGCGGCGGGCAAGGCCGCTGGAGCTCAAGTGCTGGCGACCTTGTTCTCGCACTCGGCGGAGCAGCTGGCAAGGGCGGATTGGCTGGTGGCGTCGCTTGAAGGGCTAAGGGTGAGTGGCAAAAAGAGCGCGCTGGAAATCGTGTTTGACCCTGAGCAGCGCGCTTCAGCCGGTACTGAAGCGGTGAAGCAATTCTGAGCTTTCGCTGTGAAGAACCCACGTCTCAAAATCGAGACGTGGGGCACCCGTATTTTTGCTGATTTATCGACATGCTACGAACAAATGCCCGCCACGAAGTGGCCGCCAGCCGCGCAGGCGGTTTGCTTTCAGCGTGCGCCGGCAGGTTCTTCCAGCGTGGACCGGAAATGGTCGAGCGACAGCCGAAGTCCCTGCTCCAGCGTGATCCGAGGCTCCCAGCCGAGGAGCTGCCGGGCTTTGGTGATGTCGGGTTTGCGTTGGAGGGGGTCGTCCTGCGGCAGCGGCTCGAAGACAATGGGTGAGCGGGAGCCGGTGACGCGGCGGATGGTTTCGGCGCACTCAAGGATGGTCCACTCGGTGGGGTTGCCGATGTTGACCGGGGTAGGGATATCGGATTGGGCGAGACGGACGATGCCGTCGATTTCGTCGGACACGTAGCAGAAGGAGCGGGTTTGGGAGCCGTCGCCGTAGACGGTCATCGGCTCGCCGCGCAGTGCCTGTACGAGGAGATTCGAAATGACGCGGCCATCGTCGCGGCCCAGGCGGGGGCCGTAGGTGTTAAAGATGCGGACCAGGCGGGTGTCGGTCGCATGGTAGCGGCGGTAAGCGGTGACCAGGGCCTCTGAAAAGCGCTTGGCCTCGTCGTAGACCGAGCGCGGGCCGATGGGGTTGACGTGGCCCCAGTAGTCCTCGGTTTGCGGGTGGACCTGCGGGTCGCCGTAGCACTCGGAGGTGGAAGCGTGGAGGAAACCTGCCTGGTACTTCTTTGCGATTTCGAGCGCATTGCGGGTTCCCGACGAGCCGACGTCGAGGGTTTCGAGGCCGAGGCGGTGGTAGTTGACGGGGCTTGCCGGGGAGGCGAAGTTGTAGACAAAGCCGACGTGGCCGAAGTCGAAGGGACGGCAGATGTCGTGCTGCTCGAGCGAAAAGCGGGGTTCGGAGCGCAAGTGCTCTAGGTTGCGTAAGTTACCGGTGGAAAGGTTATCGACGCCAAGGACGGAGTGGCCGTCGGCGAGGAGGCGGTCGGTGAGATGGGATCCGAGGAAGCCGGCAGCGCCGGTAAGAAGGATGCGCATAGGAGGCCTGTCTTGTGGGTGAATGAAGCTCAGCTTTCCGAGTTTACCTTGGGTGTGTGGCCTGGGCGTGTGAGGAGCCACAGGGCTGCGCTCGTGTTGTCTGTGGCCTGAGTTGGGAAAATCGGTCGTGAGCCTTCGCTCCCGAAAACCCACGTCTCAAAATCGAGACGTGGGGCACCCGTGTTCTTGGCTGGAACAGGAAAGCGTTTGCGGGCGGCTGGGAAAACCGGTTTTAGGCCTTGGCACGCTTGCGGGTGCGGGCTTTTTTGGGCGCTTCCGGGGCCGACGACGGCGCTGAGTCAGCCTCGGCGCCCGAAAAGGACGGGGCGATTAATTCCACAGATTCGCGCGGGATGTCGGCAGAGGAGGCGCGGCCTTCGGCGACGGCCATGAGAAAATCCTGCGCGTTGAACAGCGGTTGCTCCTTGCCTTCGACCGTGTCGCTGAGCTTGCCGTAAGTGCCGTCCGGGCGCAGAAGGCGGGTTTTCGCGGTGTCGGCCAGGTAGGCGGAGAGGATTTCGTTGCGGAGCCGGGCGCGCAGGGCCGCGTCCTTGACCGGGAACATGACCTCGCAGCGCTCAAACAAGTTGCGGGGCATCCAGTCGACGGAGCCGCAGAAGATCTCCTCCTCGCCGGCATTGTTGAAGTAAAAGATGCGGGAGTGCTCGAGGAAGCGCCCGACGACCGAGCGGACCCGGATGCGCTCGCTGACTCCCGGAATCCCCGGCCGAAGCGAGCAGATACCGCGCACGATCAGGTCGATCTCTACCCCGGCTTGCGAGGCGGCATAGAGCGCCTCGATCACGCTTTGCTCGAGCAGCGAGTTCATTTTATCGATGATGCGCGCGGGGCTCCCGGCGAGGGCGTGCTCGGCTTCGCGCCCGAGGAGCTTGATGGTTTCCTCGGCGAGGGTCAGCGGCGCGACGTACAGGGGCCGGTAGTCGTCGGACTCGGCGTGGGCGGTGAGGTAATTGAAAACGGAGCCGACGCTCGCGGTGATAGCGGGGTCGGAGGTGAGAAAGCTGATGTCGGTGTAGAAGCGCGAGGTGACCGGGTTGTAATTGCCGGTGCCGAGGTGGGCGTAGCGGCGGATTTGCCCGTCCGGGTCGCGGCGGACCATCAGCGAAAGCTTGCAGTGGGTTTTCAGGCCCACAATGCCGTGGAAAACCTGGACGCCGGCGTCTTCGAGGTTGCGCGCCCAGCGGATGTTGGAAGCCTCATCGAAGCGGGCGGTGAGCTCGACGACGACCGTGACCTCCTTGGACTGAGCGGCATCGGTGAGGGCGCGAAAGATGGGCGAGTCGTCGCTGGTGCGGTAGAGCGTCTGCTTCATGGAGATGACATCGGGGTCTTGCGCGGCGGAGGCGATAAACCCGACCACGGCGTCGTAGGAGTCGTAGGGGTGATGAAGCAGGATGTCGTGGTGGCGCAGCTCGTCGAACAGGTCGGTCGATTTGCGATGGAGCCGGAGCTCGCGGCCGGTAAAGGGCGTGTATTTGAGGTCCGGGCGGTCGACCTGGCCGTAGAGCATCATCAGTCGCGACAGGTTGACGGGGCCGTCGGTGCGAAAGACCTGTGATTCTTCAAGCTCGAAGTTGGAGCGGAGGCGCTCGATCACTTCGGGGTGGGCGTCCTGCTCGATCTCAAGGCGGACGGCGTCGCCCTTGCGGCGGTTGTGAAGCTCGGAGCGGACGGCTTCAAGGAGCGAGCGAGCTTCTTCTTCTTCAAAGTAGAGATTGCTGTTGCGGGTGACGCGAAAGGCGGCCGTAGCGACGATGGAGTAGCCGCGGTACATGGCGGCGGCGTGGTGCTCAATGAGATCGGGGAGGAAAAGGAAGTCAGTGGTGTGGGTGCCGGGCCCCTGGGGCAGACGGATAAAGCGGGGCAGCGCGCGCGGTACAGTAACCACCCCCAGCACTGCGGCTGCGCTGGAGCCTTTACGCTTGCGGCGCAGCAGCCG
>CAXTVG010000024.1:9212-14515 GCA_964247505.1 uncultured Acidobacteriaceae bacterium | reverse complement strand
GCCCGGGGACGGCCGCAGCCGCGCCATTCTCTGCTGGATCGGCCAAACCCTGCCGCGCCTCCCGCGCACACGCCTGCTGCTTGCCTTCTTCGCGGCCCTGGTGCTCGCGGCCCCTTTCTCCGTTTTGCTGCTGAAGCTGGCAGCTGCAACGCCCGCAGACGCAGCGCTTGCGCTACGCATCGCGCGCCTCGCTCCACCGCTCGCGGCGCTGCTCACGGTTGCGGGGCTGCGGGCTGCCTTTCGCCTGCCCGTGGCCGAGCGCGGCGCATGGGCCTTCCGCGTCGTGCACGGCCGCGCCCAGGAAGCGCACCGGCGAGGGGCTGAGGCTTGGGCCGCCTGCTGCGGAGCTGCAGCAGCCGTGCTCACCACTCTTCTCGTCCTGCTCGCGCTGCCGCAAAGCGCACACGCGGCGTGGAGCGTGCGCGGCCAAGCCCTGGGCGGCGCGCTGCTTGCGGTGCTCTGTGCGGACAGCCTCTTTCTCCGCGAGCGCGCCGTTCCTTTCACGGAGCGGCGCGCGGCCACGGTCAACGACCTCTCGTTCGCGGTGGTGGCCTTCTTCGCGGTCCTGCCCGGGCTTGCGTTCGCTTCCGTCGCGGCCGAAGCGTGGCTGGAAGGCTCGCGGCTGCGCACTCTGGGCGTGTGTGCAGGCGCCGCCCTCGCCCACTATGGCTTGCGCTGGCTGCGGGCGCGCATGAGCAAGAGCGAAGCAGCTCTCCCCGACATGGAAGAGGAGCTGCTCTTGCCCGGTGAAATCGGTCTGCGCAGCTGATCGGCTCCTAGTCACGAAAGCCGCTGCGGACAGGTACAGCTCAGGGCTGCTTATCACCCTGCTCAATAGCGTCTGCCGGGAGTTCACGCAACGGCCTGGTGAATCCCAAACTAGTATGGAAGCTTTATGGAGACGAGTTCCACCGATTGCAAGGTGATTTTGTGCTGCACGACCCCGAAGTCCCATACCCGGCTCCAGTGTTCTGTCGTAAGATACGGCTCATCGCTCGTGCCGAGCAGCCGTACGTGGAATCCGCCGTACAGGCCCGCGAGCGGATACCAAGTCTCCTTGGCCTCTGTTGAAGCAAGCGCAACCATGTCAGGAAGCGGCCAAGTCATAGCGACTTGGTAGTTGATTGCTTGCGAGCGTATCAGGCCCAAAAGCAGGACTTCGAGTGAGCGCAGCTTTGTATGTGGAAAGTCTGGTCTCGCCGACTCTTCCCATGTGGAACCGGCAAGCGCGTTCAAGGCCATAAGCTGGGATCGCACCGATTGGGCATAGCTTCCCAATTCTTCTACGGCGCTGAACACTTCTTCAAGCGCACGCTCCTCAATGGGTTTGCTGAAATCCAAGAAAGATGGGACGGCTATTTGAAATGAGGCACTTCGGTGAGTCTGCACAGCCGTGATCGCCTTGCCCGGCGCTGTTTGCCGGACAATATGATCCAGATCCGAAACCTCCGTGGCCGGAAGCACCAAGTGAACGAGACCAGCCTTGGCTTTATGCAAAATCTGCAGACGATTCGGCCAGTGTGTGCGCTTGAACCTGAACCAGGTGTCGTCAGCCCAGGCCTCGCGCGGTTGGTCCCATTCCCAACCTCGTCCGCTGAAATGAGCGGCGGCCAGAGCGGCATAGCGAGCCTTGAAGGCAGTCAACACTGGATCTACTCGCTTTACGCCTATGAAGGCGGCTCTGGCAATAGCATCGTCCAGAATTTTAGTGCGGAACTGTCCCCGCGGCCCTTCCTGGAGGGCAAAGTATTCCCGCAGGCTCTCCAATGAGACGCGAGCATCGAACACGCCCTCTTCGGAGCGGTATCTTTCCGGGGCTACAAGGCAGGTCCAGTACCGATGCCAATGGCTGCCGTTCCCAGCTTCTCCGCGTTCGCGGTAGCGCTCAGCCTGATTCGGCTCAAATGACGCTGCGATCTTGTTTTCTATGAGGATCGCGGCTGTCTCGCCTTCCGGAGCCTCGCAGGCATAGCGTATGAGAACATCCGTTTCCCCGGCTGTAGTCACTGCCGAGCGGACGGCTTGGCAGCTGCCGTCTTGCTTGCGCGCAGGCGACGCCTTATTCGGAGCTCTCTCAGAAGCCTTCTGTAGAAAGAAGTCCAGAAAGCCAGGGTCCGCGATGAACTCTTCCTCAAGGATAAAGTCGATGTGGTGCTCCTCTATCGGCGAGCGGAACTCGTCCTTGCTGGAGTTTTCTGTCGTAATCATGCCGCCCCTCTACGCCATATCTTCAGATCGCCCATGAACAAACATTGCCAGCACAAACTCCTGGCGCATTATGCGTTGAATCGGACCACTATCTCTCAGCAGATTTCAGCTTGCCAAAGAAAGACTAGCTGATGCCGATGCACATCGAGCAGCACCCGCAGGAGAACAGCCTCAGACACGGTACTTCGGTACTCCCAGCGCGAACATTTGCCTTGCATGGCAGGTGCGTCAGGCATGAGCCATGGAGCAGACTTGAGCTGATCAGGGGCGGCAGCAGAGGCCGCAGGAGAAGAAGAGCAAGCATGGCAGACGGTGTGGAAGCAGGAGTTCCGGTAACCATCCTCAAAGTTGGAATTGAAGGCGGCAGCCTTGCTGTCTTCGGCGAACGCAGTGCTTCGGGGACGTGGTCCTTCCATACAAGTCGAGATGAAATCGCTACTTTCGACATGCTTGATGAAGAAGATCAGCAAGGGTTTGAGCCTAGGAGCAGAATGCCGCGGGTGGAGTCCTTTGCCGCTGCAATCGCTTTGCTGGATAAGTACCCCTGGTTTCGTCTCTACCCTATGGAAGTCCACCCAGAATTCGAGGCAGCTGTCCGCCATGCAGTCAGGGAACGGGCCAGCCTGCGCGAACGGGCTGAATGGCAGGCTCGCCTGCGCGAGCGGCAGAAGCCTGCCGTGTTCGCCAAGCAGCCAGACCAGGCCATAGACAGCTATGCTGTGGGCGCATTCGTCGAGATGAGCGGTAAACAGGACTGGGGACCGGGAAAAATCGTCGAGATCGTCGAAAACAAACTTCACATCCTCTTTCGCGACCGCCGCGACGGCGAAGGAAGAACGCCCAGCATCTTTCTCAGGACAGCGCCTGCGCTGCATTTGGCTAAGGTTCAGTCCGATCCGGTGCTCGATAACCTTCCACCCCTCCTGGGGCAGGCTGGCAGGCTTCAACTGCCAAAGGCGCGGCTTACCTTCGAGGAAGCAAAGGATAGATTCCTGCGGCACTTCCCGGGGGGCTTCGAAAATGAGCGCTATCTCAAGCAGGAGCGGGCGTACAAGGTAGCTGCGAACCTCAAGTTTAGGGACCAGCTCAGCTTGGACAGGGTAGGAAAGATCCTCGCGGCCGATGATGCGAGCAGTACAAAACTGTTTACCAGCCCTGCATCCTCTATCATCAGCTCCGTCGGGCTAGTCTCTCCTATTGAGAGCGCCGCCTTCCGTGACGCGATGCGCGACAAGGCAGCTGCCCGCGTCTTCTACGAGGCGCTCTTCAACCTGCTCCGGGAACGCGAGCCCGGCGGTAAGGAATTCGATGCCTATGTAGATGCGCCCGAACAGCTGCCGGCCAAACGCGCCAGGGTCGCCACTTGGCCGAACGCGACGGTACCGCTTTACATTGCGCAGCCTGAACGCTTCCTGTTTTTGAAGCCCGAGGTGAGCAAAGCCGCGGCCGAGTCGCTTGCGTTCGATATGCACTACCAACCGCGGGTTAACTGGGCGACTTACTCCGCCTTTCTGGAGATGGGCAGCATTTATCTCGATCTTTTGCGGCCTATCGGCGCGCGCGACCTCATTGACGTCCAGACATTTATCTTTGTCGTTGGCGGTGGTTATGACTGAGCCGGCAAGCTGGGCGCCAACAGTACGTGTGCATGGAGCAGCTACGAATCAGTAGCAAGGCTGCGGCAGTTGCAAGGCAGAGCTGGGGCCGCGCTTGGCCGCACAGTATGACTCTCCCGCAGCCGTCGCCTCCGCGGCGATGCGGACTCGGCTACTTCTGCAAGTAGGTGGCAGCCGGACAGCGAGAGGTTTCAAAGCTCCGTTTATATCCAGCAGGTAGGACTATAGCCTCGGGTCGACCGGCTCGCTTTCGAGCGCGAGCACCCCGAAGACGCACTCGTGGATGAAGCGGAGCGGCTCGCGGCGCACGAAGCGGTCGAGTGCTTCAAGGCCGAGGGCGAACTCGCGGAAGGCCAGCGAGCGCTTCCCGCCGACAGAGCGTTCCCGGAGCCGTACGAGATTGCCGGGGAGCGGTACTCCGGACCATAGATGACGCGAAGGTACTCGGGGCCTCGGCACTTGATTGCGGGCTGCGTCACGCCACGGCGGCCTTCGACGACGAAGTGAAGCGGCTTGACCACCATGCCCTCGCACCCTTCGGCGGTCATCCTCATCCGGGTGTTCCAGCAGGCTCTTGCGCTTGCTCGTCTCGCCGGGCCGGCAGCTGAACTCCAGTGCGATAGGTGAGTTGCCCAACTCTTCTCCAAGTAGGCGGACCGGATCGGGACCGCGCTGTGCATCACCGCTCCATTGATGAGACCGTGCAGATGTAGGCCGATACAGCTTCTACAACATCATCTGCTTACTGCATACAGACAGCGGACAACAGGGCGCGGCGTATGCGAGCGCAAAAGGGGAAGGCGCAGCGTTGTGTCCAGGGCGGAGTGCCTGAGCCAGCGCTGAAACGCCGGACTCGTGATGCATCGTCGCGTAGGTCTTGCTGAGCTTGTGGAGGATGATCCGCCTGCAGGCCGGGTGCGTCGCGCAGCACTTGCCCGACTTGCTGTAGCAGTTGCCGCAGTTCAACCCGGCCCGGAGCGCCAGCCGCTTGATTGTGCGCAGAAAGTGATCCTCCGTTTTGCCCGCCGGGCAGCTCGAAGATCATCCGCGTATGCGGATACCGGGCGCGGCGCTCGCGCAACAGGGTAAGCAGGAAGTCCGGCAGAGGAATGCTGCCCTCTTCCCGGTCCTTCGGACGGAAGCCCACGTCCAGCTTTTCGCCCACGGTCAGCCTCCTGGCCTGCCAGTCGATCTCTGACCAAGCCGCGAACTGGACTTCCTGCTTGCGTCCGCCCCTGAAGAGGAAGACCGTTGAGCATGTCGCGCTCGTCCTGATTCGCGGCCCGAAGCAGGGCGTCCAGCTCGTCCGCCCGGTAGCAGGACACAACCTTTTCGGTGTACTTGGGCCAGTCGCTTTTCGCAATCGGCACCGCGAGATGATGCGAGCGGGGAAATGTCCTTAGAAAGACGAGCCGGTTGTGGATGGTGCGCGGCCCGTTGCCCCGCTCGCGCAGCGCCGGATGGAGCGCGCAGCACCTC
>CAXTVG010000024.1:4356-9112 GCA_964247505.1 uncultured Acidobacteriaceae bacterium | reverse complement strand
GAACAAAAAAGCGGCTGCCGTCAGAGCGGCGACCCGAAGATAAAGGCCACAGTGCCGGGCTTCACAGGTATTCCCCCTTGGGGCAAATACCGCGCCGTTTGTGCTGACTCGTAATTTGGTAGCCGCGATGGTAGCCGTGCGGCTAAGTCGCTGATTCTAAAAGCTATGGCGGAGAGTGGGGGATTCGAACCCCCGATAGAGCTTTTGACCCTATAACGGTTTAGCAAACCGCCGCCTTCAGCCACTCGGCCAACTCTCCAACGAACCCGCGTACCCGGAGTATACCCCGAACTGCGCGATTCCGCGCCACTTCCGCTTACCCCAAGGTCACCTCAACGCATCTCAGGGGTTGAATGGCCGTGTAAAAGGTCAAAGTTTGCTTTCGTGCAGACAAGGGAGACACATATGGCGACACCATCACAAGCAGGCGGTACGGCGGTTGTTGGGTATTTTGCGAATGGGGACGGAGCCCACCGGGCTATCAACGCGCTCATTGACGAGGGTTTTCGCCCGTCAGAGATCGGCGCGGCTTTCCACACTGGCAGTGCGATGAGCACGGAGACGGGCGCGAAAGAGGGCCGCGAACAAACGCGGCGGGCCAATGTAGGAGGCGAGTTGCGCGATGAGCTCGGCACAACTCTGCCCGAGCACACCACATCGGAGCGCACCCGCACCGGCACCAGCAGCGCGGCTTCCGACACGCTTGCCGTGCAGTATGCCTCGCTCGGAGGCGGTGCCGGAACACCGTATGACATGCCTCCGCGGCCAGGCCCGATCTCGGGCGGCGATGTGAACCACTCGGGGCTGCCTTCCGAGTTAAAGAGTTCGCTGCCGCACGACAGCGACCTGCGTGGCGGGGAGGGTCAAAGCCGCGAAGACGAAGGCGCGCGCAGGAACTGGGGAGAACGGCTGCGGCCGGTCTTTGGCGCAGAGCAAGGGCGTGAAAACGAGGGCGACGCGCAACGCCGGGAGGATCGGGAAGACGAAAAGCGGGACAAGTCGGATCGCAACAAGGCGGGTGACAACATGGAATCCGTAATCCGAAAGGATGAGCAGACATTCGGCACGGGCGAGGGCTCACTCAACCTGAATACTCCGCCGCCCCAGCGCTACTCCCAGCCCGCGTTTGAACAGTCGTTTGCCGGGTACGGCGTGCAGCCGGAGCATGCGCGGCATTTGTCGCACCGCATCGGCCGGGGCGGCGCGGTCGTCACTGTGCATGCCACGGCGCGAGCCGAAGTGGCGGAGCGCATTCTCCAGGCGCACAGCGGTGAAGTACGCATGGATACGCAGCCTTTGGACAACGCCCTGGAGGGCGCGGCACAGGACGGCGAGGTCGAGGTTTTCGGGACCGTGGGCCGCGACTATCCCGGCTATCTGAAGTAGCTCTGCTATACCTGCTTGCAGCGCGGCTTCTATCCAGCAGGCCGCGCCGGCAGGGAGGCTCCTCGTACACCAGCACACACCACCCCGCTCCGGGCGCTTGCGACTGCTTCCTCTTGCTGCGGCCACGTTCTTTATGGTGTCCGGCGGCCCGTACGGGATTGAAGATATTCTGGGTGGCGCTGGCTACGGCGGCGCGCTTCTGCTCTTGCTGCTGCTGCCTCTCGTTTGGACTCTCCCGACAACCCTGATGATTGGGGAACTCGCGAGCGCGCTGCCGTGCGAGGGCGGCTTTTACGTGTGGGTAAGGCGAGCGCTGGGGCCGTTCTGGGGGTTTCAAGAGGCGTGGCTCTCGCTCGCGGCCAGCGTTTTTGATATGGCTATCTACCCCACGCTGTTCGCCTTGTACCTGGGGCGGCTCGCGCCGGGGCTCACGCGCGGATGGCGCGCAGTTGCGTGGGAGCTCGCGATGGTCGCGGGCTGCTGCGCGTGGAATCTGCTTGGAGCGCCTGCAGTCGGTCGCGGCTCAGTGTACTTCTCTGCCCTGCTGCTGGCGCCCTTTGCGGTTTTGGTGGGCTTCGCTGTTCGCCACGGGTTGCACTCTCCGGCACCGGCCGGCATATGGACCGCGAAGCCGTTCGGCTCCGCGAGTTTCGGCACCGCCGTGCTCGTCGCCATGTGGAACTACATGGGGTGGGACAATGCGTCGACCATCGCTCAGGAAGTGGAAAACCCGGCGCGCGCCTACCCGCTGACGATGCTGCTTTCCGGTGCGTTCGTCGCGCTCGCTTACGTGGTTCCTTTGGCTGCGATCGCGTTCGCAGGTGTACCGGCTGCGCAGTTCTCGACCGGCGCCTGGGTGGACGCGGCCAGGGCGCTCGCCGGGCCGTGGCTCGCCGCCGCGGTGGTGCTTGGGGGTATGCTCAACGGCATCGGTATGTTCAATGCGCTCACGCTGAGCTACACGCGGCTCCCGATGGTGCTGGCCGAGGATGGGCTGCTGCCTCGTTTTCTCGCCGGGCGTAACCGCCGCGGCGTTCCAGTGGCGGCGACGCTGGTGTGTGGCGCGGCTTGGGCGCTGGCGCTGGGGTTTCGCTATGAGCGGCTAATCTCGATTGACCTCGTCCTTTACGGGTCGAGCCTGGTGCTTGAGTTTGTCGCGCTGCTGGTGCTGCGGGTGCGCGAGCCGGAGCTGCCGCGGCCGTTTCGCATGGGACCGCTGCCGGTAGCCGCCCTGCTTTCGGCGCTGCCCGTGGTGTTGGTGGTTTACGCGCTGTGGGCCGCGCGGGGCGAGCAGCTGGGCCGCTTGCCCGCGCTTGTGTTCGGCGCCTGCGTGGCGCTGGCAGGTGCCGGGATGTACCGACTCATGCGGCGCTAGCGCGCGTTTTTGTTGGCAATAAAACTCTCCGCTGCCTTGGTCACGCGCTCCTTGGCGTACTCGGCGTCGTGCCAGCCGTGCACCTCCACGCGCTTGCCTTCCAAATCCTTGTAGATCGAGAAAAAGTGCGTGATCTCACGGAGGAGGTGCGGGTAGATTTGGGTGTAGTCGTGAACTTCGTTGTAGCGCGGGTTGTTTTTGCCGACAGCCAGGATCTTTTCGTCGAGCACGCCCTGGTCCAGCATCTCCAGCACGCCGATGGGCCGCACCTGCGACAGGCAGCCGCAAAAGGTCGCTTCGTCGACCATCACCAGTACATCCAGCGGGTCGCCATCCTCGCTCAGCGTCGAGGGGATAAAGCCGTAGTCACCCGGGTAGTGCACCGGCGAGTACAGGTTGCGGTCGAGCTTGAACACGTGAAGTTGCTTGTCGTACTCATATTTATTCACTCCATCGGCCGGGATCTCAATAACCGCGTTGACCACTTCAGGGCTGTTTTCACCGACGGGCAGTTCCAGGTAGTTGACCATTCCGTTCCTTGTCTGTCTTGGTTTTCGGTCGCGGCTAGGATGCGGGAAAGCGCCACGCTCCGTTTATAATCGGGCACGATGAAGGCTCATGTCTACGTTGTCTCAAAACGGACCGTGCTCGATCCGCAGGGCCAAGCGATCCAGAAGGCACTGCGGAAGCTGGGCCATGCAGCCGTCGAAGACGTGCGGCAAGGCAAGTATTTCATTCTCACACTAGACGACTCGCTCGATAACGGGGCTGCACATTCTGAGGTTGAGCGTATCGCGTCCGAGGTGCTTTGCAACCCGGTGATGGAAGAATTTTCATTTCACATCGACGCTTAGTTCCATTTTGGGCCTGTTTCCCCTTTTCGGCACCGAACGCTAAAGAGTCTGTTCTTCTCTCGCGCTTGAGCCGCGGCGCGCCCTAGAATAGCGCCATGTGCGGCATCGTCGGTTACGTCGGCTCAGAACCCGTTGTCCCCGTTGTCATTGAGGGTTTGCGCCGTTTGGAGTACCGCGGGTACGACTCGGCAGGCATCGCGGTGGGCGGCGGCCCTGGCAAGGCACTCGAACTCCGGCGCGCATCGGGCAAGCTGCGAAACCTTGAGGAAGCAATCCGCGAGCACCCGATCGATGGCGGCACCTATGCCATCGGGCACACGCGCTGGGCCACCCATGGCCGCCCTACCGAGGAAAACGCGCACCCGCACGGCGACTCCTCGGGACGCATCGTCCTGGTTCACAACGGGATCGTCGAGAACTATCTCCGGCTCAAGGCGCAGCTCGCGGCTCAGGGCCACGTGTTCCGGACTGAAACCGACACCGAAGTGATCGTCCATCTGGTAGAGCAGGAAAAGAAGGAGCGTGGCGGCACCCTGGCCGACGCCGTCCGGCGCGCGGCCAAACAGCTCACCGGCGCATTCGCCATTTCCGTAATCTCAGCCGATGAGCCGGACACCATCGTGGTCGCGCGCATGGGGCCCCCGGCAGTCATCGGCGTCGGCAAGGACGGTCATTTCGTCGCCTCAGATGTACCGGGAATCCTGCACCACACCCGCGAGTTCTACTTCCTGGCGGATGGCGATTTGGCCGTGCTCACGCCTGGGGAAGTCACGATCACGGACTTCGACGCGAAGCCCGTAAAGCGCCCCATCACCCGCGTGGTGTGGGATCCAATCCAGGCGGAAAAGGGCGGCTACAAGCACTTCATGCTTAAGGAGATTTTCGAGCAGCCGCGCTCCGTCCGCGATACGACACTGGGAAGGGTGTCGCTCGAAACGGGCCAGGTCTTCCTGGATCAGATGGAGATCGCGCCGGAGGAGTTCCGCGCTGCGACGCGGCTCAACATCGCCGCCTGCGGCACCAGCTGGCACGCGGCGCTGGCAGGCAAATTCATGATCGAGCGGTTGGCGCGGCTGCCGGTCGAGGTGGATTACGCAAGCGAGTACCGCTACCGCGACCCCATCCCCGACCCGCACGCGCT
>CAXTVG010000024.1:0-4256 GCA_964247505.1 uncultured Acidobacteriaceae bacterium | reverse complement strand
TGGATTACGCAAGCGAGTACCGCTACCGCGACCCCATCCCCGACCCGCACGCGCTTGGTCTCCTGATTACGCAATCGGGCGAAACCGCCGACACCCTCGCCGCGCAGCGCGAGATGATCGCCAAGGGCGCAAAAACCATCGCCATCTGCAACGTCGTGGGCGCGGCGGTCGCTCGCGAGGCGCAGGGCGTGATCTACACCCACGCCGGCCCAGAGATTGGGGTCGCTTCCACAAAGGCCTTTACCGCGCAGCTTACGGCCTTGTTCGTCCTGGCGCTCCACCTCGCACAGGTGCGCGGGGCTCTCCCGGAACGCGAAAGCAAGCGCCTCGTAGAGGAGCTCGCCCTGCTTCCAGGCAAGATCGAAGCCATTCTGCGCACCGTGGACGCGCAGTGCGAACAGCTGGCCAAGATCTACTCCAACGCGCGTGATTTCCTGTTCCTGGGCCGCGGCATCCACTACCCCATCGCGCTCGAAGGCGCGCTCAAGCTCAAGGAAATCTCCTACATCCACGCCGAAGGCTACCCCGCCGGAGAAATGAAGCACGGGCCGAACGCGCTGATCGACGAGTCGCTGCCCGTGGTCTCGCTCGCGACCCGCGACACTAACGACCCCGGCTCGATGATCCGGTATGAAAAGTCGCTTTCCAATATCCAGGAGGTGACGGCGCGCTCCGGCAGGGTCATCGCTATCACCACCGAAGCCGACGACCGGGAGTTCGACCAAGCGGCTGCCGACCTGGAAAAGCTGGTGGACCACGTTATCGCTATCCCGCCCGCGCCGGAGCTCATTCTGCCCGTGCTGGAGGTCGTGCCGCTGCAGCTGCTCGCTTACCACATCGCCGTGCGCCGGGGGTGCGATGTAGACCAGCCGCGAAACCTGGCTAAGTCGGTAACCGTGGAGTAGCGACCGGGCGCCGAGCCCATGCATCTTATAGCTGCCCCACCCGAAACGCCCACCACGGAGAACAATGTATGCGTTCACGCATCCCCGCTTCCACGCTCGCCCTTGCCGGCCTTTTTCTGTCGGCGGCCGCCTTGGAAGCTCAGTCCAGCCAGCCCGTGCAATCCGGGCAAAACGCTTTTACCGATTACTCCAAGGAGCAGCCGGGAGCGGAGCGGCATATCACCGTAGCCGACCTGCCAGCGCCCTACGCCACGCCCGGCGTCGATGCCGGCTCGGATAAAGTGCCGCGCCCCGCAAACGCCTGGCCCAAGGCCCCGGCGGGGTTTACCGTAACCCAATACACCACCGGCCTCGACCAGCCGCGCCTGATCCGCACCGCGCCCAACGGCGACTTATTCGTGGCGCTCTCCTACAGCAACAAAGTCATGGTGTTTCGCGGAGTTGGCCCCGACGGCAAACCCAAGCAGGTAAGCACCTATACCGAGAACTTAGTCCAGCCTTTCGGGATTCAGTTTTATCCAGCAGGCCCGCACCCTAAGTACGTGTACATCGGGAACACCGACTCTGTGGTGCGCTTTCCTTACAAAGACGGCGATATGACCGCGAGCGGCCCGGCTGAGCACATTACCGACCTGCCCGGCGGCGGCAAGCTGCGCGGCGGCGGCCACTGGACCCGCGACATCGTCTTCACGCCCGACGGCAAGCACATGCTCGTCTCCGTCGGCTCGCACTCCAACATCGACGACCCGGACACCCACCCGGCCGAGTTCCACCGCGCCGACGTGCTCGAGTTCACCCCCGAAGGCAAATTCATCAAGGTGTACGCGTCCGGCATCCGCAACTGCGTCGGCGAGGCGATCCAGCCCGGAACGAACGAGCTGTGGTGCTCCACAAACGAGCGCGACATGCTGGGCGATAACCTGGTACCCGACTACATCACGCATGTCCAGGAAGGCGGCTTCTACGGCTGGCCGTGGTTCTATATGGGCGGGCCCACGGGGGGCAAGCAGGATCCCCGCCTCCAGGGCAAGCACCCCGAGCTGCAATCCAAGGTGCTGACGCCCGACGTTTTGCTCCAGCCGCACTTCGCTTCGCTCGAGATGACCTTTTATGAGGGCGCCGAGTTCCCGCAGCAGTACAAGGGCGATATCTTCGCCGCCGAGCATGGTTCGTGGAACAAGTCGGCCCGTGCCGGATACGAGGTGGTTGTCGCGCCGGTCGAGAACGGCAAGGCGACCGGCGCTTACCAGGACTTCCTGACCGGCTTCGTCACCCCGGAGGGCAAGGTCTGGGGCCGTCCTGTAGGGGTGGCGGTCGCCAAAGACGGCTCGCTGTTTGTCACCGACGATGGGTCGGGTTCCATCTGGCAGGTGCGCTACACCGGCGGAGGCAGCTCTTCTACGGCGCCGGCCAGCGGCAACTGACTCTCCGCGTCGTCCAGAAAAGGCCGTCCCGCGGGATGGCCTTTTCTTTTGGCGCACTCAACTTTTCAGCGCTCGTTCGCGCACCGCATCGAAGTAAGCACCATGGCGACGACCGGCTCCATTCCTCTCAAGCCCTTCGGCAAAACCGGCGTACAGATTTCCGCGCTCGGCCTCGGCGGCCACCATCTTGGCTCCGCTGAGGATGAAGCAACAGCGATCGAGATCGTACATCGAGCCGTCGACGGCGGCATCACCTTCTACGACAACTGCTGGGAGTACAACAGGGGTAAATCGGAGGACTGGCTCGGCAAAGGCCTCAAGGGGCATCGGGACAAGGTCTTTCTGATGACCAAGGTGTGTACCCACGGGCGCGATGCCTCGCTGGCTACGCAGATGCTGGAGCAAAGCCTGCGCCGCCTCCAAACCGATCACCTGGACCTGTGGCAGATTCACGGAGCGAGTTTCAACAACGATCCGGATCTGTTTATCCGGCCCGGAGGTGCTGCTGAAGCCCTGTTCCAAGCCAAAAAGGACGGCAAAGTGCGCTTTCTCGGCTTTACCGGGCACAAGGACCCAGACATCCATAACGCCATGCTCGAAACCGGCTTTCCCTTCGATGCGGTGCAAATGCCGATCAATCCCTTCGACGCGAACTTCCAAAGCTTCGAGCAGAAAGTACTGCCCAGACTGAACCAGAAAGGCATTGCGTGCCTTGCGATGAAGCCGATCGGCGGTCATGGTGAGCCTGTGCAGCATGGGGTCTTCACAGCAGAAGAGCTGCTGCGCTACTCCATGTCCCTGCCCGTCGCTACCACCATCTCAGGGGTTTCCGACCTCGGCATCCTGGAGCAGAACCTCAAAATCGCGCAGAGCTTCAAGCCCTACTCCGAAACCGAACTGCAAGCGCTGCGCAACCGGGCCAAGCCCCACTCGGGCGACGGACGCTATGAGCTTTACAAGACCTCCATCAAGTTCGACAACCCTGAAGCCCGCATCGCACATAACTTTCCTTTCGATATGCAGCAGATAGAGGTGCGGCAGATGGTAAAGGCCGCGGATAACACGGGCCGGCCCTTCCCCAAGGTGGAAGATCCGCAAAAAACGCCCTGGCCGCAGACGATGGATTTTTAAGCGACACACAACTTATTGCTGGGGAGAGAACAATGCTGTTTCAGCAAGATGAGAAGCGCCGCCTCGACGAGGCCGCTCAATCGGAACTCTCGCGGCGGCGCTTTCTGCAAGCCGCCGCGCTCACAAGCGCATCCGCGGTAATACCCGCTGCCGAGGCAGAAGCACAGGCCACCTACCCGATGAAAACAGGAAATGCTCCGGAAGCGAAGCTGCCGAACCCGATCGTGCCTAACTTCTCCGGCCAGTATGGCGGCGCGTCGGCGCCCAGCTTCCCCGTGCCCCGGCGAGCCATGGGGAGCACCGGCCTCCAGGTTTCGATCATGGGCATGGGCGGCTTTCACCTGGGCACGGCCGCTAGCCAGCAAACAGCGAACGAGATGGTCGCCAAGGCGCTCGACCATGGCATCAACTTTTTCGACAACGCATGGGAGTACCACAAAGGCCTGAGCGAGGAGCGTGTCGGCATAGCGCTCAAAGGCAAGCGCGACCAGGCGATTGTGATGACCAAGGTGTGTACGCACGGTCGCAAGAAGGATGTGGCCATGACGATGCTCGAAGAGTCGCTTACGCGCCTGCAGACCGACCACCTGGATGTATGGCAGGTCCATGAGGTGATCTATTACAACGATCCGGAACTGGCCTATGAGCCCGACGGCGTCCTGGAAGCACTGACCGCCGCGAAGCAGCAGGGTAAAGTGCGGTTTGTCGGCTTTACCGGTCATAAAAATCCGACCATTCACTTGGATATGTTGAACCGGGGCTTCCACTTCGACACGGTGCAGATGCCTCTCAATCC
>CAXTVG010000023.1:0-14569 GCA_964247505.1 uncultured Acidobacteriaceae bacterium | reverse complement strand
CCCGCCCCTACGACCCCGCCCGCGCCGCCGTTCGCGAGACCGGGGTGTGTGGCGATGCTCACGAGATTTCCGGCGAATCCAGTCTGCAGGTAAGCCGCGACGAGGCCGGGTCCGCCCAGCAAAGGCTCGCCCAGCAGCCCCAGATTCCACAGGCACCACATGTTGGTCGCCAGGTGAAGCGCGCCGACGTGCACAAACATGGCCGTCAGGAGGCGCCACCACTCGCCCAGTGCCAGCACCAGCGCGCCCTCATCCGCGCCCCAGTGCAGCAGCTGCGCGGGTGCGGGCGACAGAAAGGAACCCCCACTCAAACACATCAAAACGAACACACCGCAGTTGACGCTGAGCAGCAGGTAGGTCGCCGGAGCCTGCGCCCAGCCCTTTTTTGGAGTTCGCTGCCCCTCCAGATCCCGCGGCGCATCCGTCGCGGCAGGCGCGAGCACCTCCGCCGCTTCATACACGGGGTCTTGCCCGACTGCGCGCTCCGGCTCGGTCATGGCTCTACGGTAGCGGGTGCCCCTGCCGCCGGGCAAATTACCTTAGGGTAGCCGCTCCCGCGCCCGGCGCCAGGGAGTGTGACAAGCCTGGGAGCCCCTCCGTACAATCAAGCTTTCTGGAGGGTTTACGCGAGTGCCGGAGCAAGCAGAGAGAAATGACTGGAAGCCGGTGCGGCGCGCGCTTCTGAGCGTCACCGATAAGGATGGGTTGGTCTCCTTCGCCCGTGTGCTCTCAACCCACGGGGTCGAGCTGGTCTCGACCGGCGGCACCGCCCGCGCTCTCCGCGAAGCCGCGCTCCCGGTCCGCGACATCGACGACCTCACCGGCTTTCCTGAAATGCTCGACGGTCGCGTGAAAACGCTGCACCCCAAGGTGCACGGCGGCATCCTTCACGTCCGCGCCAACCCCGAGCATCGGCAGGCGGTCGAGCAGCACGGGATTGAGCCGATCGACATGGTGATCGTCAACCTGTACGCGTTTGAGAAAACCGCCGCCCGCGAAGGCGTCCCGTTCGGGGAGTTAATCGAGAATATCGATATCGGCGGCCCCTCGATGCTCCGCTCCGCCGCGAAAAACTTCGAGGACGTTGCCGTGGTTTCCAGCCCTTCGGACTACGAAGCCGTCACGTCCGAGCTGGCCGCCAACCACGGCCGGCCCACCCGCGAAACCCGCGCGCGTCTTGCCCGGAAAGCCTTCTCCACCACCGCCGCCTACGACGCGGCCATCGCCAACGCCCTCGACCGGATCCCGGCGCCGCCCGCGCCGTCGCAACTCGCGCCCCGGCAAACGCATCCCGATCTGCCCGAAACCCTGCGTATCCTGCTGCCCCGCACTGCCATTCTGCGCTATGGCGAGAACCCGCACCAGCGCGCCGCCCTCTACGCCGACGGCACCAAACGCGGCATCGCCGGCGCGCTGCAACTTCAGGGCAAGGAGCTTTCCTACAACAACCTCGTCGACCTCGACGCCTGCTGGGAGCTCGTGCAGGAGTTCGCGCCACCGCGGAAGGAGTCGCCGGCCATGGTCGCGATCGTCAAGCACACCAACCCGTGCGGCGCGGCCACGGGCGCGACGGTGCTGGAAGCGTACCAGAAGGCCCTCGCCGCCGACCCCGTTTCCGCCTTTGGCGGGGTCCTCGGCGTCAACTCCGAAATCGACGAAGCCGCCGCCGAGGAGATCGCGAAGCTGTTCGTCGAGGCGATCGCCGCCCCTGCCTACACACCCGGTGCCCGCGAGCGCTTCGCCGCGAAAAAGAACCTGCGCCTGCTTGAAGTCGAACACGCCGACGGCGCGCACGTCCTCAAGCATATTTCCGGCGGGCTGCTTGTGCAGGATGCCGACCGCGCAGCCGCAGCCGCCGCCGACCTAAAAGCGGTCACCGCCCGCAAACCGAGCCCCGAGGAGGAGCGCGCTCTCCTGTTCGCGTGGCGCGTCTGCAAGCATGTCAAGAGCAACGCAATCGTGTACGCCCGCGACGGTCAAACCGTGGGCATCGGCGCGGGCCAGATGAGCCGGGTCGACGCCGCCCGCTTCGGCGCCGAGAAAGCGACTCTCCCGCTCTCGGGCACCGTCGCCGCCTCCGATGCCTTTTTTCCTTTTCCCGACGGTTTAGAGGTTGTAGCCCATGCCGGGGCCACGGCGGTCATCCAGCCCGGCGGCTCGGTCCGCGATCCGGAAGTCATCGCCGCTGCCGATCGCCTGGGCCTGGCCATGGTGTTCACCGGCACGCGCCACTTCCGCCACACACCCCTTGCGCTCGCTGCAAAGCTCGTCCCAGCGCAAGTTTCCAGCGCCACGGGTGTCCCACGTCTCGATTCTGACACGTGGATCCTCGCGAGCGACAGCTCACGACCCGCTCTCCCTGGCTGCAGCGCCGCCCCCGCTTGACACCCTGGTAACACAGTTCCGTCCCGTTCGCATCCCATTGCCGTTTACAATCGTCTAGACAAGCAAGCTGCCCCGAGATCCGGCGGCTGAAAGGCCGCGTACGCGCCGCAAGCCCATGAACCCGACCTCTTCCCGCCGCCGCACCTCCCTGCTCGCTTTCGCCTCGCTCCTGCTATCCGCCAGCCCCGCGTTGGCCCAAGCCGCGCCCGGGGCAAAGCCCGCGTTTCCAGCAGACCCAAAGGCCGATGCGTACTACCACGCCATGCTTGCCCACGGGTATGAGGAGCAAGCCATCCAGGGCGGCAAGCCCGAGCTCGCCAACCAGGCGGTTGAGGAGTACAAGGCCGCCCTCGCCGCCGATCCGAATGCGCCCGAGCTCAGTAACGGCCTGGCCGAGCTGTATTTCCGCACCGGTCGCGTCAAGGATGCCATCACCGCCGCCCAGGCTGAGATTGCCCGCGACCCTAACTCGCTCGAGGCCCATAAGCTGCTCGGCCGCATCTACCTGCGCTCCTTGGGCGACGCCCAAAGCGGCTCCAACAAGGACATGCTCCAGCTCGCCATCGGCGAGTACACCCGCATCGTCCAGCTCGAGCCTGAAAACATCGAGGACCACCTGCTGCTGGGCCAGCTTTACTCCTTTGCCAAGGACCCTGCCCACGCGCAGGAGCAATTCGCCGCTGCGCAAAAGATCAACCCGCATTCGGAAGAAGTGGTCCTGAACATGGCCCGCATCGACACCGAGCAGGGCAATCTGCGGGGCGCGGTCCAGGTGCTTTCGGGTCTCCCCGACCCCGACCAGACCGCGAAAACCGAGTACGCCCTCGGTGCCAGCTACGACCAGCTGAAGGAAACCAAGCACGCCATCGCCGCGTACCAAAAGTCGCTCGCGCTCGAACCCGATAACCTCGACGTGGAACGAGCCCTGGCCGATGCGCTGCACCGCGACGGGCAGGACAAGGCAGCGCTGGCCTCCTATAATGATGTCATCGACGGCGACCCGTCCGACGCCAGCGCCTACCTCCATGCCGCCGAGATCGAGCGCAAAGACGGCCGCCTGGATGAAGCCCTCGCCAATCTGAAAAAAGCCGCTCCGCTTGCCTCGGACTCGCTCGAAATCCGCTACAACGAGTCTCTGATTTATGAGCAACTGGGCCAGTACCCCGATGCCGAGCGCCTGCTGACCAAGATGGTCGCAGACGCTGAACACTCTACCGGCGACTATTCCTCGTCCGAGAAAAATAACTATGCCTTGTTTGTCGACCACTTAGCCAATGTGTACCAGGACGAGGGCCGCACGGAAGACGCAATCAATACGTACAACAAGCTCATCCCGCTCGGGGACGAGTACACCCTGAGCGCTTACGGCTCCGAGGTCGACACTCTGCGCGAGGCCCACCAATACGACCGCGCAACGGCCCTCCTTCAGCAGGCCGCCGCTAAGTTCCCTAAGAATCGCGGACTCAAGCTGGCGCTCGCGAACCAGCTTGCTGCGTCCGGCAAGTACGATGAGGGCGTTTCGATGGCCAAAAGCCTGCTGAATAACTCACCCCAGGACCGCGACGTTTATATGTCCCTCGCCCAGATCGACATGCACGCGAAGAAGTGGAAGGACGCCGGGGAAGCTCTCGACAAAGCCGAGCAGCTCAGCACCACCAATGACCAGAAGGTTGGGGTAGACGTCGAGCGCGCCGTCATCGAGGACCGCCAAAAGCACTTCGACGCCGCCGATGCGAACTACCAGAAAGCGCTCGCACTTGACCCGGACAGCAGCACGGTCCTAAATAACTACGGTTACATGCTCGCCGATCGGGGCGTTCGCTTGAATGACGCGCTCGCCATGATTCAAAAGGCCGTGAAACTCGACCCACAAAATTACGCCAACTTAGATTCACTTGGCTGGGCTTACTTCAAACTAGGCCAGTACGCCCTGGCCGAAAACAATCTGCTGAAAGCCACGCAGCGCAGCCAGCAGGACCCGACAGTCCACGAGCACCTCGGCGATTTGTACGAAAAAACCGACCGGCTGAAGCAAGCTGCGTCGCAGTGGGAAGAGTCTTTGCGGCTGTACGCGAAAACCGATCCCGGCGACGCGGAGCCCGGCGAAGGACCGCGGCTCCAGAAGAAGCTGGACTCCGCGCGGGTGAAGCTGGCTCGTAACTCCGGCCATTAAGGCTCGTTACGAGTTGAAGAGTTGTGGGATATCGCGGCCGCCGTACACAACTCGTTCAAATCGCACCAGGTCGGCCGCAATTCGGAACAGAATGACATGATGACCGAGTGTGGCGAGCCGTGCCTCTTCGCCCAGTTCTGGCCGGAGCCGATACAACCTAGGTTGTTGAGCGATCGCGCGGAACTCGGCCCGTAGCTGCCGAATGACTTTGACTGCGCGGCGAGGGTCGTCTTGGGCGATCCATGCAGCAATCTCGTCGAGGTCTCCCTTTATGAGAGGTGAAAGCTTGTAGCGCATTAGCCGGCTTGGTCGTCGGCGATGGCTTGATACTTGCGCTCGAGCTCGTCGAAAACCTGATCCGGCTCAAGCCCGGGACTCTTGTCCGCGCGCGCTTCCTGCCAAAGCTGACGTAATTCAGCGATACCGCTCTGCTGCAATTCGCGCTTGCGCCGCCAATCGCGCAAGGCCTCGCGCATGACTTCGCTCGACGAAGCATACTCGCCGCTCTCGACAGCTTTCCGGACCTGAACTACCATCTCGGGCGGCAATGCGACACTGATCTTCTCGACATGGGGCGGCATAATTACCTCACGACTGGTAGGAACAATTCTTACCACTTTTCAGACTAACACGGTGACGCCGACTTTCGGGAACCTGGCCTCCACTCCGGCGCTATCCTAGAAGCAATGCTCACCTCCTGCGCCGTCCCCGACGACCCATCCAGCGCTCTGGCCGCGCGCGCCTACCCTGAGCCTGAGCACGCCTACCGCTCCCCTTTCGAGCGGGACCGCGCGCGCATTATCCACGCGCGCGCTTTCCGCCGGTTAGCTGGCAAAACGCAGGTCTTCTCCGCGGGCGGCGCAGCGGGCGAGCCCTCGGACCACTTCCGCTCGCGCCTGACCCACACCATGGAGGTCGCCCAGATTGCCCGCACTGTCGCCGCGGCGCTCGGGCTCAACCAAACCCTCACCGAAGCGCTCGCCCTGGTGCACGACATCGGCCACCCACCCTTCGGCCACGCAGGCGAGCGCGCCCTCGACGCCTGCCTCCGAGAGCACGGCCTCCGCTTCGACCACAACCTGCACGCCCTGCGCATCGTTGAGCACTTCGAGCTCCGCTATGCCGCGTTCCCGGGCCTCAATCTTACCTTCGCTGTCCGGGAAGGCATTATCAAACACTCCCGCGATTACCTCACTGCCGAACACGCGCAACTCGCGCAGTACCTGCTCGACCGGCAGGCGCCGCTGGAAGCTCAGCTGATCGACCTCGCCGACGAGATCGCTTACCTCACCGCCGACCTGGACGATGGCCTCGAAGCCGGGCTGCTCTCGCTCGCCCACCTTCGCGAGGGAATCCCGCTGTTTGAGCGCTTCTATGCGCCCATGGCTCAAGCCCACAACGAAGCGGCCGAAAAGCTTATCTTCAACGAAGCGCTCAAGCGCATGCTGAACGCGCTGGTCGGCGACCTGCTCGAAGCCACGACCGCGAACGTCCGCGCCGCTCGCGCCGAAACCCTGGAAGACATCCGGGAAGCAGGCCGCCGCCTGGTAAGTTTCTCTCCAGAAATGGAGCGCGAACGCCTCGCCGCAAAAGCCTACCTGCATACGAACCTTTACGGCTCCGCGCCGCTTAAACGCGATCACGCGACCGCCGAAGCCGTGATCCGCGACCTGTTCCAACTCTGGACCGCGAACCCCAACCTGCTTCCGCCCAACTACGTCGCCCGCATTGCAGCCCACGGCGGCAGCGAGAGCGCACCCCGCGTCGTCGCCGACTATATCGCCGGGATGACGGACGCGTTTGCTCTCGCCCAGCACACCGCTCACTGTTAGAGCACCTGTCGTAAGCCGGGCCTACTGCACCTTGCCGCGCGGACGCAAACGCCCCAACTCACCCGCGCAGGCAATCGCATTTAAGGACCCGAGCTTCAGATTGTCCAGCGCCGCCCAGATCCAGAAACGCGTCGACAAGGCCTCGTTCGCATCCGCTTGCCGCACGCGGACAAAAATATCGTCCTGTCCCGCGCAGCTCAGGTTGCTGGGCGGGTCGTTTTCGCCCAGGACCACGTCCACGTGGTCCCCGGCCAGCGCCGCTTCCAAGTGCTCCAGCGCCACCGGGCGCTCCAGCTCGATGCCGAGAGAAATGCTGTAGCCGTGGAACGCCGGCGCCTGCACCAGCTGAATCCCGAGCTGCGGCAGCCGGCCGCCGGACAGCAGCCCATAGTGCCGCCGGATGCGCGCTTCGACCGCGACCAAATCAATCTTCGCCGCCTCGCCCAGGGACGGCGTTAGATTGAACGCCACCTGCATGTCATACACATCCTTGGGCATGCTTTGGAAGTTCAGCAGCGTCACTGTTTGCTGGTGCAGCTCGTCCACCGCCGCTCGCCCATGCTCGCTGGCCGGTTCGTGCACGGTCGCCCACGCGCTCCGGACCGCGCCCACGTCCTGCAATCGCGCCGTCAGCAGCCCCAGCGCTGTTGCAGCAATGTGCGCCGGAACCAGCGCCGGCGTGTGGAGATCCGGCGCGGGCGTGGCCGGATTCTCTATAGCGTCTCGCACCCAAGGCGAAGCTACCAGCACACCGGGCTCGCTTTCGAGCGCGTCCGACAGATCGATCACGGTGGCGCGCGCATCCACCGCAGCGCGCCAATGCTCGCTGGTTTGCGAAAGCGACCCGGCAAAAAACACGTAGTCCACCCGCGCAAACGAGTCCTCGTCGATCGCCTGGACCACCGTGACCTCGTCGCCCAGCGCCTCGATTTGCCCCAGGCCTTCGTCCTCGTCCATGAGCACGAGCTCCGCCGCGGCAAACGCGCCTTCTTCCAGCGCTTCGGCAAGCTCTTTGCCCCGGAGCGTTCCGGCCCCTACAATCGCGATGCGTACCATTTCCGGCATTTCTGTCCTTTACTTAAACGTGCTCCAGGCGAGCCGACTTCCGCTGCCATCCATAGAGGAGCCGCGCCAGCACGCCCGAAAACAGGTACACGAGCGCGATGGCCGCCAGCAGGTACTGCGAGAAAAACACCAGCGCGTACAAGAAGGCCCCCAGCAGCACGATCCACCGGAACGGGTGCGCGCGCGCGAGGTCCATCTCCTTGCCGCTCCAAAAGCGCCAGGTGCTGACCATCAAAAACCCGATAAAGCCCACATACGCGCCCCACAAAAGCGCAACCCAGTACACCGAAACGGGAATGCCACTGAAGAAGTGCACCACCGCCGCGATGGCTCCGGCGCCGGCCGGAATCGGCATGCCCACGAAGTACTTGCGTCCAGGCCGGCCCGGATTTTTCGGCGTGGGCGTGCCCATGCTGTTGAACCGCGCCAGCCGCGCCGCGCCGCACAGCAGGAACAGGAAGCAAAGCAGTGCCCCCAGGCTGATCAGCCGGTGCCGCAGCGGGCTCGCCAGCGTGTGGGGCAGCATCTGGAACCCCCAGCAGTACGCGAGCAGCGACGGCGCGACCCCAAACGTAATCACGTCGGCGAGCGAATCGAGCTCCTTGCCGAAGTCGCTGGTGGTGTTGGTCATGCGCGCGATCCGCCCGTCGATGGTGTCGAACGGAATCGCGAACCCGATGGCGAGGGCGGCATAGTCGAAATGCTGCGGCTCCACCGCCGAGCCTTGCAGTGCCTGGGTGATCGCAAAAAAGCCGGCCGCTATATTGCCTGACGTAAACACCGACGGCAGGATGTACATGCCGCGCGACCTGCGCCGCGGCGTTCGCGCCTGGATGGGCACGGGGCCCAGCCGCTGCGGCTGGTCGCTCACCGGGTCGGCTCCATCACAGTGCGAGGCTGAAAGTCAGCTTTCCCGGCCGGGATCGCTGCGCCTGCTTTCGGTGCCACGTAGGCGAGCACCGTGCTCCCGCCCTTGACCACCGTGCCCACATTCACGCGCACGTCTGTGTCCACCGGCAGGATCAGATCCGTCCGCGAGCCGAACTTAATCAGCCCAACCCGCTGGCCGCGCTCCAGGCGATCCCCCACGGCCTGACGGAATACAATTCTTCGTGCCAGGAGCCCTGCGATCTGCTTGAACACGACCTCGTAGCCGTCCTCGGCCTCCATCACGCAAACGTTTTGCTCGTTCCGGTCCGCCGAGGCCGCGTCCATCGCATTCACAAACGCGCCCTTCTGATAGCGCACCCCGCGCACCACCCCCGCAACAGGCGCCCGGTTTACGTGCACGTTGAACACATTGAGGAAGATAGAAATGCGCGTCCGCTCACCGTCCGGGGTCCGGATTGTCTCGACGCTGGTCACTTTGCCATCCGCCGGGGAAACCACCAGCCCCACTCCCTTGGGAATCTCACGCTGCGGATCACGGAAAAACCATAGAAAAAAAGCCGCAAACCCGAGCGGCAGCACGCTCCACCACCAGGTATGGGTCAGCGCCGCTACCGCCAGGGCGACCAAAACCAGCGAAATGCCGTAATAATATCCGTCACGAACCATCCGGTTGATTATAAAGGGGCCGGTTACGGATCAAACGGGTTTGTACTCAATTCGCCTGCCCGTGAGAACGAAAGCCGGGCTTCGGCTCAGCCCTGCCGCGGCGCGCGGTCCAGCAGCCGCTTCCAGTTCTTTTGATTGCGGCGATGTGTTTTTTTCAGGTCATCGAGGATGCGCTCGAAGTCCGTATGGCCGTTGAGCCGCTTCCAGGCTGGGTTTTGCGCGAACCAGGGGTAGTTCTCGTTGCCCAGGTAAATGGCCCGGCGCAACCAGTGCAGGGCCTCGGACTCGTCGCCCTCGACGGCGAAGTAGGTAGCGAGACGGTAGGCCATCTCCGAGTCGGCCTCGGCCGCGGAGATGGAGTTTTCCTCGATCAGCTCCCCGGCGCGCTCGCGCTCGCCCACCTGGACGTAGCACATGGCGAGCGTCGGGTAGGCCAGGCGCATCGTCGTGTCCTCCTCGAGCACGCGCTCCAGCAGGTCGATGGCCGCGGGCAGGTCGCCCTCCCTCATCCGCTGGTAGGCGAGCGAGGTGCGCAGCAGCGGGTGCCGCGGTTCGAGCGCCAGACCCTTGGCGAGCTCGTCGGAAGCGAGCTCCAACTGGTTCTGGTACTGATACACCCGCGCGCGGTGGTTGTAGATCGCCGGCGCGTTCGAGGGATCGAGCTGGAGCGAGCTGTTGAATTGGCGCAGGGCGTAGTCGTACATGCCGTCGAGCCGCATCGTGATACCCGCGACCATGTGGACCTGGGCGTCGTTCGCGGCGGTTTCAAGCAGGTGCTCGATGCCGTGGCGGGCGCTTTCTTTTTCGCCCCGGCCCAGCAGCATATACACGCGGTACAGGTTGGCTTCAACCGAGCCGGGGTCGAGCGCAAGTGCGCGGTCAAAAGCCTTGCGCGCGGCCAGCACGTGCATGGGTCCGCCGAAGCCGTGGCGCGTGTATTGCAGGTGGGTGATCCCGAGCCCGCTCCACGCGGCGGCAAAGGCGTGGTTCTCCGCGGTGACTTGCTCAAAGCGCTCGAGGGCGCGGTCCAGGTCGTTGCGGTTGCTGGTGCGCTGCATAAAGGAGGACAGCAGGGCGCGGGCCTGGAGGTACTTTTCCGAAAGCTGACCGGTAAGCGCCCTCGGCGGGTTGCGCTCGGCGGAGGTGAGCGAGCCGATGCCCTGCAGCGAGGCGAAGACGTCGTTGCAGATTTCGGTCTGCACGGCAATCAGGTCGAAGGAAGGGACGCCGATCGCGCCGCCGCCGCCCACGCTTTGCTCCCGCACGTCGAGCAACTGCCAGTTGAGATCGAACCCCTGGGGCCCCCGGAAGAAGTTGCCGGTCAGGACCCAGCGGACCAGCAACCGCTGTCCGATGGCGAGCGGGTCCATCTGCGTGAGGTTCATCTGAAACAGCGCGCTGGACGGGCGCACGACCAGCGACGGCATGCGGGCCAGGCGCGCCGCAATAGCATCGGCGAGCGCGGAGCCGTAGAGCGGCGCGACTGCTTCAGGGCCGACGTTTTGGAACGGGAGCACAAGGATGCTGTTCTGTTTCGCAGGCGACTCGGGCGACTCGCGGAAGCGTTCGGCCAGCATGGAAAGCAGCCCGGTGGCGCGCTTTTCGCTTTCAGCGCTCGAAACGGGAAGGGTGGCGGCGGCGTCGCCGGGGATGATGCCGGACTCGATCTGCAGCGTACGCATGATGGTTTTCAGCGCTTCCCTTGCTTCGGCGGCGCTGGCGTAGCGGTCGCTGGGAGTCTTCGCGAGCAGCGTGTCGATCACGCTTGCAAGCTCGACGGGGGAGTTTTCAAGCCGCGGAGGGTCGGCGAACTGAATCGCTCGAATCGCGGCCAGCTCGTCGCCATCGGGCCGCTGAAACGGGTGGCGGCCGCTCACGAGCTCATACAGGATGATGCCGAGCGCCCACAGGTCGGAGCGGACGCTGCTCTGGCCGGTGACGAACTGCTCCGGGGCCATATATGCGATGGTGCCGCCACGGGCGGTGTAGGCGGCAGCGAGCGGGCCGGTCTTGCGGTTGCCGGTGACGGACGGGTCGAACTGTGCGTCTTCGAGAGGCAGGCGGCGGGCCAGGCCGAAGTCGAGGATCTTGACCAGGCCGCCGTCGGTCAGGATCACGTTCGCGGGTTTGAGGTCGCGATGAAAGATGCCAAGCGCGTGCGCGGCCTGCAGCCCGTCGGCGATCTGAATGCCGACGGAAAGCACGAGTTGCAGGCTGGCCGGTCCCGCCGCGATGAGCTTGTTGAGCGGCTGGCCGGGAACGTATTGCATGACGATATAGGCTTCGTTCGCTTCCTCCCCGACCTCGTAAATGGCGCAAACATTGGGGTGCTCGATGGCCGAGGCGAGGCGGGCTTCGCGCAGAACGGTCAAGCGCATCTGCTCGGGGGTAAGCGCGCCGCGCTTGAGGATTTTGAGCACGACCGGGCGCATCAGCTCGGTGTCGTTGGCCAGAAAAGCGTCGCCGGAGCCGCCGGAACCGAGGCGGCGCTGGAGCTCGTAATGCTCGATGGTGCGGTGTTTCATGTGTCTTCAGTGTAGACGGGCCCGGCTTCCCGCTGTTTCAGGAAACTTTCTTCGCATCTTTACACAAATTAACGCTTTACGTTAAAATGAGCCGTGATTGAAAGCTGGAGGGATAGCGACGCAAAGCTGCTCTTCGACACGGGCAAAAGCAGGCGCATCCCGGCCAGCTTGCGAACAGCCGCGGAAAAGAAGCTGCTCATGCTTCACGCCGCCGTGGAGCTCGGTGAATTGCTCGTCCCACCCGGCAACCGGCTTGAGGCTCTCAAAGGCGATCGCGCGGGTCAGCACTCCATACGCATCAACGACCAGTACCGCATCTGCTTCGTTTGGGAGCATAGCAGTGCGCACGAGGTCGAAATCGTGGACTACCACTAGGAGCATCATGCCAAAGTTGAGCGCGATCCACCCTGGAGATATCTTGAAGACCGAGTTTCTTGAACCGATAGGTCTCAGCCCGTTCCGGTTATCGCAGGAGTTGCACGTTACCGCTCCGCGCGTGAACGATATTGTGCTGCAGCGGCGTGGGATCACAGCGGAAATGGCGCTGCGGCTTGGACGCTTTTTCGGAACTTCCCCGCAATTTTGGTCGAATCTACAAGCTGAGTATGACCGGCGTGTTGCGCTCAATGCTCTTCCGGCAGCGGAGTTGGCGTCGATCACACCTCATCGCGGTGTCGCATCGATGCCGAAGCCACCTTCCCTTACAGCAGCTGAAAAGGATTCACCGGCGGGAGAGTTGGGCAGGTCGCGCAAAGGCAAGGTTTCGGCCTAGGCTGCCCCGCGCCGTACGCACTCGCGGCGTTGTTGCTGCGTTCGCTGCTGGCGGCGTTTAGACCGGCAGAAGAGCTTGTACTGGAGACGCCTGGGCGCTCTTTCCTAGTTGCGAGGCAGGCAGGGTGACGCGCAGGACCGTGCCGGATTCTGTGTGCAATGCGAGCGTACCCCCAAGCTCGCGCACCCGCTCGCGGATGCCGAGCAGGCCGTTGCCTTCGTCCCCGGACAGGCCGCGGCCGTCGTCGCGGACTTCCAGGGTCGTTCCCTCGCCGGTCGAGGTAAGGGTAATGCAGCAGGCGCGGGCGTCAGCGTGCCGGATGATATTGGTGACGGCTTCGCGCAGGATCAGGGCGAGCGAGGCTTCCTGCTGGGCGGGCAGGCGAGGCGGTTTGGCGGGGGTAATCGTCGCGGCAACGCCCGCCGAGGCGAGTGCGGACGCGGCCTGCTGAAACTCGGCTTCCAATCCCTGCGCGCGATAGCCGGAGACGGTCTGGCGCACCTCGGACAGGGCACGGCGGGCGGTGGTCTGGATTTCCACGAGCTCGCGCGCGGTGCGTTCCGGGTCACTGTCCAGGAGTCTCCCGGCCAGCTCACTCTTGACCGCGATCAGCGACAGCGTGTGGCCGAGCACGTCGTGGAGGTCGCGCGCAATGCGCTCGCGCTCGGCGGATTTGGCCAGCTGCTCGATCTCGTCGTGGGCCATGCGGAGCCGCGCGTCGGCTTTGCGCGATTGGCACTGGAACCAGACGCTCAGGCCGCCAATGGTGCAGGCGCCGATTGCAGATAAGAGCTCCCAGGTGGGCTGATGAAATACCCACGCCTGCAAGGCAACGAACGCGCAAAGCCCGGCGAGCAGAAGGTAAAAGGAGCGCGCCCCCGCTGCGAGATGGTTGAGGGCTGTGGCAATGAAAATGTAAATGCCGAACGCGCTCAGGTTGTAGGGCACGTAAACAAACGCCAGCAGCAGCAATCCGGAAAGACCGAGGATGCGCACAGGCTGGCGCTGCCCTTGGTGCAGCGCCGTGAAAAAAGGCAGAAACACAAGGAACGCGAGCAGCAGCAACCACCACTGGCGAGCCGAGTGCGCATAGGCAGGCACGATGAACCAGAAACCGACGTAGAAAAGCTGAAGCCGGTGAAAAGGAATGAGATTGCGAAACCCGAGCGTAGCCCAGGAGAACCCGCCGCGCCCGAAAGCGCTGCGGCGGGAAGCTGCCAGTTCAAAGGCGATCAGGCTCATGCGCGTGCCTCACTCCGGGCCCAAACGCGTGCGCTCGCAAACAGCAGCACAAGCGTGTACCCCGCGAGCACAGCATACCCCAGCGCGAGCGAGGGCGTCGGGAACGCGAGTGCTTGAAGCGCGAGCCGCGAAAACCAGTAAGTCGGCAGGTAGTTCGCCACGGTTTGCAGCCAGTGCGGAAGCTGGTCGACCGGCACCCACAAACCGCCGCAGAACGAAAGCGGCAGATACAGAAGATTGATCAATCCCGGTCCGGCGTTCGGGGGCATGGCGAGGCCCAGCAACAGGCCCAGGCTCGCGAACGGAACCGTACCCACCGCGGTGACACCCAGCAGCTTCGCTGCTTCTCCAGGCGAAAGGACAGACTGGCCGGCCACGAGCGGACCGAGCGCGATCAGCAGAAGGCAGATGAGGAGCGAAAAGATGAGGCTGGAAGCGAGTTTGGCCGCGAGATACGCCATGGGCGGCATGGGGCTCGCGCGCTTGAGCTCGAGCCAGCCGTGGCCGCGCTCGTAGGCCAGGCTTGCGCCGATGCCGAACAGCGATGCGCCCACCGCGCCGAAGCAGCTGTAGCTCGCGAGCAGATAGCGCGCGGCCTCGTGCCCTTGCGCGCCCGGATGCCGGTTAAGGCACGCGAACATGAAAAAAAAGACAAGCGGGAAGCCGATGACAGACGCTGAGTAGCCCCGGTTGCGCAGCATTTTTGTGAACTCGGCGCGGATTTCACGCCCGTACACGCCGCGCGGGGCTTGGGCGTTGGTCGAGGGTGAAGGGAGTGTGGTAGCGATGGCGGCCATGTCGATTTTCCTTGAAGTTAAGAAAACGGTTTGTACTCGCGATAGGTTGCGGGTGCCACATATCTCGCGTCCGGGGTCCCCGGCAAGCGGTCCTTGCTTGTTGGGGTGGCTCAGACCTAGGTACTCGTGAGCGAAAGATCACGGCCGCATTTGAACTAAGCGCTTTGAGATAACTAGCGGGAAGCTTCGTCGCCGGTGAGCGAAAGAAACGCCTCTTCAAA